>QQUB01000126.1 GCA_008501835.1 Bacteroidota bacterium | reverse complement strand
CGCCATTGATCACGATGTTTGGATCATCAGCACATACCGTGATCAGCTGTACTGCTTCGTTGTTCCATGGCTCGAAACCGTGGTTGCCAATGGCAATGTTCCAGCAGTGAGCGTAGGTATCAACATCCAGAATCTCATTGTTCACTGTCCAGTGGATGATCGCCGTTGTTTCCATAACCATATCTACAAAGATATCCGTTGGAGGCAAACATGGTACCATCACTCCACCGTCTACGGTGAGGTTCTGATCGCCGGATAATAAGGTATAGAACCCTGTCATTCCTACAGGTGAATCGTGACCATCCGGGTCAACATCACTATCATCAGGATCATCTGTTGCATCCTGGAATGTGAATACCAGCAACTGTGCAAAACGCTCCAGTTCTGCAGGTCCGGTGATCATCGAAATATCAATAGTCAGTTTATAAGTACCTGGTGCAAGACCTGTGAACAGATATTCACCATTCTCATCAGTCAAAAGCATTGTAGGAGGAATCGGTTGTCCGTCAGGTACCATCATTGCACCGGTTGGAATATCTTCTCCGATATTATTGGTACCGCTGAGGAACAATTTTGCGCCTTCGATAACCAATTCATCAGGATCCTGTTCTCCATCCTCATCATAATCCAGCCATACAAAGTTACCTATGCTTACAGGCACATATACTCCTGCATCAATCGTCTCATTACGCTCACGATCCATCATCATTACAGGTTCTGCCCAACCTTCGGAATCTACATCACTGTCATTGGCATCTGTTGCGTCAATGTTCGGTGAATCCTTGAACGTAAAGACATAATCATTGGCATTACCATCCGTAGCGGTAGTTTCATCAAAGTGGATACAGTATTTCTCCATCGGGATCAATCCGATGAATTCATACTCACCGTTGGCATCTGTTGTGGTTGTAGCCAATACTTGTGGGTTGTTAGGATCTGTACAATCGTGGATCTCAACAGTAACTCCAGGTACACCTGGCTCACCAGGATCCTGTACTCCGTCACCATCGATATCATGCCAGATCAAATCTCCGATCTCAGCCAAAGGCTGGTAGTAATCCTCTACCTCACCAAATGGGTAAGATCCATCAGCATTACCATTCTTATAATCAAGACCTCCCTGGTCACTGTAACGGAAACGCATGTGGGTCTCAATATTAGGGAAGGTAGCAGTCGCAGGTACATCGAAGCACAATTCTGTGATGACGCCTGCTCCGGCAGGAATAGTCGCCTCATTTGTTCCTGAAGAGGACCATACTACTGCTTCTGATCCATCATCAGCAAAATCTCCACTACCATCAAAATCAATCCATGCCTGCATCACACCCTGAGCAGGTCCTGTAGTCATGACATCGAAGCAAGCTTCATAGCCTGGCAGTAACTCTGTCTTGAGAATTACTCCATTCTCATCATCATCACATACTACATTTGCTGGAAGGCTCGCAAGGCCAGGAGTATTATCATCTCCATTGCTTGTCGGGTAGAATCCGGCATACTGATCCGGTTGTCCGTCAAGGTCTATATCCATGCAGATTCCCATGAACCAGTTTGGTGTGAACAAGTGACGTGGTCCTTCCATGCCTGGCATACCAGGAGTTTCTTCGAGCGTGATAAACGCTTCCGGCAAATCTCCGTAGTCAAATCCTGCATATCCAAAGTCATAGCTAATATCATCCTGATTGTCAGGGAAGCTATTGGCTGCATCAGCAGGGTTCATCATGCCTGCCATATCATTCAGGCCATTCTCGCCGGTATCCATATTCAATACATCAGTGATGGTGAACAGCTCTCCGTTCTCATCATCGCTATCCAGGTAATCGTCTCCTACATTCAATAATGTGGCAAAACGATCGGTAGTAACGGTCAGTTTGTAATCTCCTGCGATCAATCCACAGAAAGTATAAACACCGTCTTTAACTACTGCTCCTGGGTAGGTTACCTGGGCACTTATTGTTGAATAAGTAACATCATCACCATTACCCATGATTCCGTCAAGACCGGCCCACATCAGATCAACAGGGAAGTCATTCAATCCTACATCGATACCAGGTTCCTGGATACCGTTATAGTTACGGTCTTCCCATACCATGTTTCCAACTTTCGCCAGTGGAATCTTATAATCTTCCACCTCTCCCTGTGGGATACTGCCATCGGCATTAACGCCTGTAGCTGCCAATCCGCCATTGCGGCTCAAACGGAAGCGTACAAAGGCATTACCCTGGCTGAAAACGGTAGTTGCAGGAACGTCGAAACATACAACTGCATCCGTAAGCCCTCCAACAGGAACACTTACTCCGCCTCCACCGAAATCTCCGGTAGTCAATTCTTCGCCGGCAACGCTGCCGTCACCATCAAAGTCAACCCATGCCTGAAGCACTGCTGCGGCACCCGTTCCATTGATTACATCTACTTCAAAACAAGCTTCGTAACCCGGTACCATCGGAGTTACCAATGTAACACCATCTTCATCATCAGCACAGCCTGCACCAGCAGGGTGGCTAACGGCACTTGCATTATTATCATCACCATTCGGTGCCATCATTCCAGCCATTGGATCATCCTGGCCATCCAGTTCTCCATCTACACATGCACCAAGGATCAGATCAGGGAAGATCAGGTGTTTTGGACCAGTTGCGCCTTCGGTAGTTCCGTAAGTGTCCGGCATATCACCATAATCCGTTGCAAAATATCCTGCATCCCAACTATCGTCGTACTCCCCTGATTCGAGGAATGTCAGTGTTGTCATGCCTCCGTTCGCCGGATCAGCATCACTATCATCTGTATCTGCTACACCGCCTTCATTAGCCTTCGTGGGCTGCATGTCTGCAGGAGTAGCAAAGGTCAATTTATAGTCCCCTGGCCATAGCCCCGGGAACATGAACATGCCTGTTCCGTCTGTAGTAGCCATTTGATCAGGTACTGTATTACCAAGTCCATCGGTTCCGCTCAGCGTTACCTGAACACCGGCAATACCTGGCTCACCTGCATCCTGCTCTCCGTTATTATTCCAGTCCTGCCATACGATATTACCAATCTTAGCCGGCTCAAAGAAACCTGCATCGATCGTCAGGTCTTCCGTTCCGGAAACCACCGTCACAACATGTGACATCAGCATATTATTAGGATCGGCATCACTGTCATCAGCATCTGTTCCGTTGCCTGATGGGTCATTTACTGCGGTAGGAACAAAATTGGATCCCGCCGGGGCGGCAAACGTTACTTTGTAGGTACCGGGTTTTAAATCACCAAACATGTACATACCGATTCCATCGGTCATAATTGGTCCTACATTTACGTTATTGCCTGCACCATCTGTTCCGGTGAGCGTAGCTTCTGCGTTTGGAATGCCAGGTTCTCCAGGATCCTGCACACCATTGCCATTCACATCTTCCCATACAATATCACCCAGTTTTCCTGGAATGAATACACCTGCATCAAGATCAGGATAATCATCACCTGCTGTAAGCGTCACACCTGGGGTGCATCCGCTCATCTCATCAGCATCGCTATCTTTATCATCAGTAGTATTGTCTGATACGGTGAATTCCATATCATTTGCTCTAGGGTGATTTGAAGTGGTCAAATCAAAGCATACACAGTATTCTCCATCGATAAGTCCGATGAATTTGTAATATCCATTAACATCTGTTTGCATGGTTCCAAGCACTGCTCCTGGTGTGCCACCGGTACAATCATGCAAAGTAGCCGTAGTACCTTCTACAGGGGTTTCACCCATATCCTGCTCGCCGTCATAATCAGCATCGATCCATACATAATCTCCAAGCATCGCCAGAGGCTGTTTGTGATCTTCTATCTCACCCAATGGTGTAGTACCATCTCCATTTACTCCATCAAAGTTCAAATTGCCGTCAGGGCTCAAGCGGAAACGTGCAAACAACTCTGTTGAGTTATTTGAGAACGTCGCTCCAGCAGGAACATCAAAACAATATTCCACGCTTGAAACTCCTCCATCCGGAATCATGACTCCTCCACCGGCAAAATCTACGGTGTTCAGCTCATCTGCTCCATCGAAAACACCATTTCCATCAAAATCGATCCATCCCTGGAGTTTAGCCATCGCTCCGGTTGCATTGACAATATTCACTTCAACACAACCTTGCCCACCAGGAATAAGTGAGGCTGAGAAAGTCACGCCACTTTCATCATCAGTACAAGGCTGACCTCCTGGCAAACTGGCTAAACCAGCATTATTATCATCTCCATCATTCATCAAACCGGCCATAGGCTCAGGCTGACCATCAAATTCAGCATCAACACAAGCCCCCAGGTATAATTGCGGGGTGATTTCATGCATCGGCGCATTTGGTCCGGTCGTGGTATAAGAATCGGGCAAATCTCCATAATCATTACCCAACATTCCAATATCGAGGGTGTGATTATTTTCTCCTGGTCCTGCAGTTGTAACCATTATTATGGCTTCTCCTCCGACCAACATCGCATCACTATCGGAGCGATCGGCTCCACCGGACCCGGTTTCGCCAGGAGTTGTTAACCGCATATCTTTTAAAGGTCCTGTGCCCACTCCGCCCGCAAATTGAGCAGGAGCAATCCGTATTTTATAATTCGTATTAGGTATTGGTCCTAATACATTGGCAGGACCTGCGGGATCACTTACATTAGTATGATTAAAATAGAATCCACCATTGGCATCTGTAGTTGAAGTTGCCAATATTGTTGACATGTCTTCCGTCAAAAGTTGGATATCCACACCTGGTAGTGGTGGTTCAAACCCATCCTGGATACCATCTCTATCCAGGTCAAGCCAAACCTGGTTACCAAGTTCTATCGGTGGCACGTTTCCAATAACTTCGATGTCACCTAAACTATTGGCTTTTCCAAAGTTACCATTACCAATACTTGGGCCATAATAAATTTCATACCCTACACTGGTTCCTCCCTGAGCATTAGGGGTGCCAATTCTTTGTCCTGTATTATTATCATAAAGAACTGTTCCACCAGATACAATGAAAATTGGATCCATGAAAGTAGAAAGTACTCCATCAAAATCACTGGTAAAGTGTACGGATAATGCTCCCATTGATGACTCCGGGTGATGCAGGTTATCATTGTAATATTCAGGATTAAATTGAATTGAGTAGGAACATGTAGGGTTATTAGGGTCCCTCACAGCCTGTAACAATTCACCTGTTGTAAATGAGAGGTTGCTACCATTTCCACAAAGGTCATAGTTATACCAACCTGCCTGGCTGGCCTGGTGGTCAGTAACCCCAATCAACATATTTCCTTTTGCATCAAATTCAATATCAGAGATCAAAGGTGTTCCTGATGCATCTCCATCATTATAAAAAGTATTTGACCATGGTAACCATGGTTTCAAACCATCCCGGTAACTGAAATCAAACTGGATAGCCGGTGTGGCCACAAAAGTCTTGCTAACAGCGTCAAATTCCCAAATGGTACCGGTAAGGTCACTTGAGGTTGCTCCCGAAGGTGTACCATCATAATTCTGACCTGAACAAATAACTCCAACGAAAACTTTTTCTCTGGAATATTTCAGTCCGAATGGTCTGTATTCTCCCTGTGCATTGGTAATACAAGGGTCAGGAATCGGGTAACCGGTAATTTCATTAGCTGTAGGAACCTGAGGATCAAAAGGATCCTGAAGGTCAACCTCATATAACATCCTGTCATAGAGGTTAACAACATACAGATATCTTCCGTCTTCAGAAATATCAATATCCCCCAGGGATAATTTACCAACCTGTCCCCACGCAGCAGGGTCAGCGTTTGGCGTTCCTCTGCCATCAGGCAATCCACGTTCCAAATTAGTTCCAATCACTGGACTAAAAGCAACGGTGTTATTACAAGCTCCATTGATGTGAGCAGGTGTGTATGGATTTACCTCATCACTTGTCGCAATTCCCAGGGCATCAAAATCAAAAAATCCGAGGTTAGCATTAAGATCATATGGTGGAGTTGGATCAAACCAATATATTCCTCCACCTCCCAGAGGTCCCATTCCGGAGTGTCTTCTCATGGAAGCACCTACGAAAACTTTTTGTGCTTGCTTAGAAAAAGCAACACCCCAGGTGGTTCCTACCTGATTCTGCAGGGCTACAGTTTCCCAGGGATGTCCGGAATTTTGTCCGCGGTAAGAATTCGCCGCTACTCCTGAATTTAAGTAATTATATGAAACAATGGCTGCTTCGGTGGCAGCTGATCCATTTCCTGTTGGATTACCATTAGTCATCTTTGGAACAAAAACGATCGGATTCGTTTCTGTCGAAAAATCAGCAGGGTAACTAATGATAAAATTGTGTACCCCAGGGCCTGTAGCCATTTGGGTACCCGTTCCATAAGTATCTCCGTTAGCTCCTGGAAAATCCTGGTAGGAAGCCATGTTACACAAGTTGTCAGGTATTTCAAATTCTAACCTGACAGGATACATAAGAGGATTCAATAAATAATTCCCATTTGCATCTGTGGTTGCTGTTCCGACCAAAACATCCTTTGCAGGGTAAGGGGCATCTGCATAAGCATTAACAATAATACCATCCCTTCCTGGTTCGCCGCCTTGTTGTACTCCATCCCCATTATAATCACGGAAAGCCTTTCCGGTAATTTGGGCATCGACTGTATTAAAAACAGCAGAACCACCTACGAGTCCAAAAACAAGTAAAGTGGCTAAAATAAGTTGGTTGAGAAACCTTCCAGGAGATGAAACATCTTTACCCCTATCCGTAATAGGGGGGTGATGTCCCATTGCTTTCAGGTTTGTTCTTTTGTTCCATCTGGCCTTCGTGTTCATTATGAAGTCCCGATAGAATAGATAGGTACATCTTTGATTCATGAGAACAATGAGTTTGGTGAAAAATTATGATTTTTAAGATTGTTGCTACCATCAGTGAAAAACACCGATGCCTTCCTCGACACTGAACATTCAGCATCCAGGAAGGCAGGCATTTCCGATCGGTCAAATCTCTCTATGAAGTCGGTCAAACCTCATAGGCACCGATGAATAACTTTTGTCGAAAAGGCTTTCCAATCCGACTTTATAAATAGATTGTTTGATGAAAAAACAAAGCGGAACTTCCCGAACAAGTCCGAGAGTTCCACTTGCAATCATATTTCATAAAACAACATTTACCTAACTCATTAACTCCTTGCAAGTCAAGGAAAAACACACAAATTGGAGCGATTTTATTCTCTGCTGGATCATAGCCTCTGCTACGCTCCGATTTGTGAGATTTAAAATTTGAAACACTAAATATTATTTTCGCCAGTTACCGCTTTCGGAACTGCTCAATACTGGTTGAAATTGACACGCCAGAACTTTTCTGTTTCGACGACCGGATATTTTCCTTTGCGAACGAACTGATTATTCATGTCAAAACTTTGTACTATTGATGCAGGCACTTCAAAGGTTTCGTTGATCACGAAAAGTCCGCGCCTGAAAAATTTCTTCTCTGCTTTCAGACATACCGTCGCTTTTAGAAAATAAAAGCAGAGCTGCCCAAATGATTCATACGTCAGGTATGCAATAGCACTGTCACATGAGGCTGTCATCGAAAGTGTTCGGCTGGTAGCTTCTACGCTGCAGATACCTAACCCGGAACAATTCCTGCTCGCCATTCCAAATCTTACTTCCGTTCGTACCCCGTTAAAAACAGGGAAAATGTCACTCGTCGGATTTACCATAGGGGATGTTCCCGACCTGAAATCTATATCATTCATAAATGATCAATCTTTCTATATACCTTGCCTTAAAAAATTTGCCGTTTCGGGTGTATTCCCATTTTTGCAAAAGATCAAATGCTTGGCGTTCAGGCCTCCCCATATGGTGTGTGAAACAACTGGTTACATTCGTCAGAGCTTAGGGTCCAAAAAACCCTTGGGGGATGACTTATGTCGAAGACATTCAAAAAGCTATGGTTGGATCTTAATGCTGTCTCCTGAGTGTTGTTCCCGGCTTGCCGGTTGGTGTGTAGTATAGCGGTTGGTTTTCGCCTTGTTTAAAAACCGTCAGGTTCAAAGTTTATGTGTCGATTCTTTTGACGTTTATTTGCGTGGCGCCAAAGTGTCGATAACTACCACTGAACCTGATTTATTAGTTCTTTTACATTCAATACTTCCATTGAATACATGGGTCATAGGTTTCATAGTAATGTCGTTTAACTGTTTGTAAATTTGTTTCGCATTACAAAAGTGGGGTAAAACGACTCCCTCAACAAGGACAATAGACAGGGCTTTGTACTGATCAAAAGAACACACTAAAAAAAATTAAATTCTTATAATTTACTCATATTCAAATAATTACAATTTTATTTTTTTATCATAATTGTGAAAACCGTGACAGATTTCCAAGCAATACATAAAAAAAAATCACATAATAAATTTTTAATATACCGTCGATTGAACGGCAATTTTTCGGTCAGCTGAAAACAATGAAAAAAAGGAAAAGAAATCTGCAATAGTATTGCATCGAAGGAAGGCACCTAACAATACCTTTGCTGTCAGGTTAAAGATTCTTGAAATGAAAGGAGAAGGAGCCTAATTACAAGATTAGAACTCAAATACAGAAACTTGTCAAGTTACGAACTTAAAAAACAGGTAATTCTCCTGTAAGCGCATGAAGAAAGGCTACAATATCGTCAATCTCTTCATCAGGAAGGTCGGTATTTAATTGTGCCTTGGCCATAATTTTCACAGCCTGGTGCAAATCCGCTACACTACCATCGTGAAAATAGGGGGCTGTCCTGGTCACATTCCTCAAACTTGGGACTTTGAAGAGCTTTTTATCCGCCGGGATATTTTTAT
>QQUB01000449.1 GCA_008501835.1 Bacteroidota bacterium | reverse complement strand
ACCGTTTTTTTGACCTTCTTGCAAGGCCTCTCGTTCTAATCCGTTGAGATTTTTTATATACCGCATATACTCTATTTTTGTACAACGCAATATAATAATTTATCTGTTTAATTTTGTCCAAGCACTAAAACCGGCGCAACTGAAACCTACTATAGACCAATTCACACAGGTTTCCCATTTGCTAAAACAATTTTCAGATCATAAGCTGTTTTGGTGATGGCCAGACCTCCCTTACCCGTACATTTTACGCAGGTTGGCATTTGCGCACTTACCCTTGAGACAGTTTCTATAACTTCGTCTAATGGAATTACAGGGTTGTAACCTGAGCAGGCCATTGTCGCAGAGGAAAGTGAGTTCATGGCAGCACTGATATTCTTCCCAAGACAAGGGACTTCCACCCGGTCTGCAACCGGATCGCAAACCAAACCGATCATGTTTTGTATAGCCATGGATGCTGCCCCAATGGCTTGACGTGCTGATCCGCCAAACAATTGAGCAATTCCGGCAGCCGCCATACCCGCAGAGGCGCCACATTCTACCTGACAACCATGTTCTTCGGCAGAAAAACCAGGACCTCGGGCAAAATATACCCCAACAATTCCGGCAGCGAAATAGGCTTTTCGCAGCGCTTCTTTGGAGCAGTTAAGGTCATCTGCCACGGCCTTCAAAACACCTCCGACAGCACCACAAGATCCTGCGGTTGGATTTGCCACTACAACCTCCATGGCGCTTTTTGATTCCATGATAGCCGATACATTGGCGACTATATCGCTGACCAGTTTATTTTGGAGGATCTTTCCGTTGTTTTGTGCCTTCTTAATCAGGTGGGATTGCTGAGGTAATATTCTGTCGTGGTATTTTGTGCCGGCCAGTCCGGTGGAAATACTGCCGTGGATAATGTCTATGATGTGATCCATTTTGGCGTTTACTTCTTCCGGGCTTAGTCCACTTTGGCATTGTTCATATAATAACCCAAGATCTCCAAGATCTTTGTCGTTTGTTTCTGCATAGGAGATCAGGTCTTCAACTGAATCGAATGGAACGGATTGTTCATTCCCGGCAATAACGGGTAGAACGGCATTTAAAACCAAAACCTCATCAATACCTGGATGCTCTTTTAGTAACTCCAGTTCGCTTTCTGGAATGGGTTCTGAAAATTTCAGATTTAAAAGTTGTCGATCTTTTGTGTTGAAATTATGTGTAAGTCTGGCTTTACCTACCATTTTTTCCATGTCGTTCGGAAACGGATTTGCCCCATTATTAATGAGCAATAATTCATAAAAGCCTCCGCCGATTTTCACTTCGAAATCATCCAGCTTTTGAATTTCAAATGATCCTCCTCCCAAAGAAGCCGCCAAAACCTGGACATGTCTTCCGTTAACGCCCTCTAAAGACAATCTTACCGTGTTCACGTGATTCGTCGGGAACGAATTGATTTCATAAATTATGGATATTCCCCTGTCTTCGGCAATTTGCTCAGTGATTTTCATTCGGTCATCGGTCATGTCGAGATTCAACAAACCACCGTCAATACCCACGGTTGTTCCCTGTTCACGGTAATTCGGCGCCCAGGCTCCATCTTTGTCAAAGTCGATGATGGCTTTTTGAAGGGGTTCATTCAAATAGTCCATAGCCATTTTAGCGGCTCGCCAGGAGGCTGCCGTATGAGAACTGGACGGCCCTCGCATTACAGGGCCAATGACGTCGTTGAAAATTCCGGGAGAATTGTGCATGGTACAGATTTTGGTTGTTCAGTAAACATAAAAACTGTCGGCACAATAAAAATAAGGGAATTTCTCAAAAAGAATTGATAGTTGGAAGACTGGATAATTGGATGAGCGTATCTTTTTCCAGTTATCCACTCTTCCTTTTCATCTAACTTTTATTGAATTTTAGGAATAAATCCTGTTTTTGAAGAATTGACAGAATGAAGTTTTAAAACATATTCTTATTCAGGAGCACCGGCATCTAACCAACACTGGATCTCTGCTAATTCTGTATTGGAAAGACTACCATTAGGTGGCATGGTACGGTCATCCAACACTTGTTTTTTTAGGTTGCCGTTATCAACCATTGCTTTGATTTGTTCGTAGGTGCTAAACTCTGGATTTTGAGTGCCGGCTGCATGGCAACCCGCTGTATTACAGTTTTGATCTACAAGTGGGAAAATAGTGCCTGAAAAAGTAACGGTCGAACAATCAACATCGGTTCCGTCTTCTTTACAGGAAGCGAATAAAAGCATAGTGGCAAAAACGGCCAAAATTGAAATTTTCTTCATGGTGTTTATTTATTTGATGTTCAGATTAAACGATGATTATGGCCGGGTCTTTTTTAATTCTAAAGAAAGATTGTCCTCCAAATTGCGAATCAAGATAATTATTTCGAGTTGCGGGTTACGGGTTTCGAGTTACATATTTTTGACTTTTGTAAAAATTACTCACTTTTCTTAAGTCTCTCAAATTGAAACAGTAAAAAAACAAATACAATAATCGAACACGCAATACGTAACCCGCAACTCGAAACAGCTATTTAAACAAAATACATACGGGTGACGGTGCTTCCACTTCACTGACAAATTCCAGAAGCCCGGATTCCTTATTCCTTTTGAAACAGGTAATATTGTTGGAATGCTGATTGGCTACCAACAGGAAATTTTCATCTGGAGAAAGGGCGAAATTCCTTGGCCATTCGCCCCGGACAGACCCAGTCTTGATAAAGGATAAAGATCCATCTGCCTCGTCAACTCCAAATATTGCAAGGCTGTTATGCCCCCGATTGGAAGCATAAACGAATTTCCCATCAGAAGAGATATGAATGTCTGCGCAATAACTCTCGCCGGAGAAGTCTTCCGGCAACGTTGACCAGGAATCCCCTCTAGTGTATTCACCGGATTCTTCCATGGTCACCTGTGTAACGGAATTATTCAGTTCATTAATCACATATGCCCATTGTCCATTTGGATGAAAAGTAAGATGCCTTGGTCCTGCTCCTGCTTCCATAGACAATTGTTGAGTAGCCGCGGGTTGGAGTTTGTCGTTTTCAATGGTGGAAAACCAAAGCTCATCGGTACCGAGATCCACCGCAATGATATCACTTCCGTTTGGAGCAAACCAGGCGGAGTGCGCATGGGGTGCTTGCTGCCGGTCGGTTATACTCTGGCCGAAATGTTGTAAGGTGTCCAGTAAAGGGGATAATTGCCCATCGCTATTTATACGCAATAGTCCCGTATTTCCTCCTGTATAATTGGCTGTGAGTACGTACCCCTGGTCATTGGTGGTAATAAAACAAGGGTGTGCCCCTCCAGCTGCACTTTGGCTCAGTAGGAGAAGGCTGTCAGCAGTTATTTTATAGGATTCAACTGTTCCACTATCGAGTTCATTTACCGCCAGCAGGTATTTTCTTTCCTTGTCCATTGCCAGGAAGGAAGGGTTTTCGGACTTCGCGATAAGCTTTTCCTCTGAAAGGATTCCCCCATCAGAAAGGTTGTAAAGGTAAATGCCCTGGCTGTCACCATCGGTATAGGTGCCAAGGAAGAAAGGGTGATTTGTCGGTTCAGTGTTGTTTTGGCAACTAAAAAGTACCAGCATGAATAAAGCGAATATTCTGAATGGCATGATTGAATTGTGTTTTTGTAGGAACTAGATGAAAACGAATGTAGGGATTTATTTTTTGAAGTCATATTTGAAAGGCCATTCTAGCTCAAAACCTTTACTATTAATTTCGTATTCGCCGAATTCATTCGGCTCGGCGCACCGAATGAATTCGGTGGGTACGGGATGATGATCTTAAATGGGGATGTTATCTTTTCCTGAAAATCTTTTTCTACCTGTATGGAACACTCCAGTCTCATAGAGACGGCATTGTTTAGCAGGGTACGCCAGTGCCCTGCTAAAATTCCAGCAATCATCAGTTCTGTAGGAACGGCATATCTCATTTAATTTGAATCTAATTGTGCCGTTCCTATGGAACTGGATTTATTTTGCATTATTTACAAGGCACTCGCGTGCCATGCAAAAATATGCCATGCCTCTGGCATTGATTTGCTCAAATTTGATGCTTATTCCTTTGGAGGGTATGGAAAAATCGATTCTTCTTCTATTTCACTTTCATCCCCACAATCTGCAATTTATAGGTTTGGAAATGGTCGAGCAGGTTTTCAGGAGTTACAAGTATTTCTCCCTCTGAATGGGTAACCTTGATGTATTCAAACTTCTCTTTGAGCATGTTTGCCCCGTATTCGTTGTCAATGGAAAAATTAATGTCAGAACCCAGCCACAGGGCTTGCTGAGGGGCAATTTCGCAGGAAATGGTATTGGTTTGTTCGGAAAATTTAAACCCCAGGGAGTCTTTTTGGCTGGAGACTTTTTTGGTAGACCTGAAGTTGACAGTTTTAGGGTTGGTAGTGAACACTTCGTAGTCTGACCTTTGAAATACTTTGTATTCAATGGTGACAGGGTTTTCCGTCGAATTGAAAATGTAAAAATCAACAATATAGGAACACCCCGTCAGAGCAAAAGTGAGTACAAACAGAATTACTTTTTTCATTTTGGAAGTTTTTGTTAACCAACTCTCAGGCCATTGGCTACTTTTTGATCTGGTTGAAGCAAAGTGATATCGTCACCCTCGCCCAGAGGTCCCAGGACTAAACACTCACTCATTACGTTGGCAATTTGTTTTGGAGGGAAGTTGACCACAGCAATAACCTGTCGTCCGGTCAATTGGTCCGGAGAATAATTGCGGGTTATCTGAGCAGAAGATTTTTTAATACCCAGAGGACCGAAATCGATAGTCATAACAATGGCAGGTTTAACGGCATTTTTATTTATTTCAGCCGAAATAATTGTCCCTACCCGCATGTCAACTTTTCTGAAATCATTCCACGATAAAAAAGGTGCTTCCATAACGATCAGGTTTAGATTTTCTAACAGTTTAATGGTAGGTATTCATAATTTTAAAATCATTTCAAAAATAAAAACATATCTCTATGGATAAAAGATGAAATGCAGGAATTATAATGTACCTCGCTGGCGGGGTCGGATCAATGGAGAAAAGGTAACTTTTCCCATAATGATCCGGGGGTGGACTCCATGCTAGAAGAAGTTCCATCTCCGATTTTGAGTCAAAAAGTCTACACTTTCCAACTTACCATTGACAAACCAATTTGTTTTTTTTGCAAAATTAAGATTTGCTAAAGGAAACATATCATTCCATCCTTGCGAGGGCCTTCTTGGCCACCTTTAATGCTCTTAACGCACTCTTCTTTTTTACAGAGTGTGTGCGCATTTTTTTAATGATGTCTTTTAAAGTTTTTACAGCATCGACAATATAGGGCCCTTTATTGAGCATGACACATTCCGCATGAACACTGAAGGATGCGTCAGTAACTTCTGCACGGGTGGCAACGCCGGTTTTAGCCAGGTTTTCAAGTACCTGGGTTGCCCAGATCACCGGAATATGAGCAGCCTCACATAACCACAGAATTTCATTTTGAACTTCTGATATCCTTTCGAAACCAATTTCCACCGCCAGATCTCCCCTGGCGATCATCACGCCGATTTTTTTTCGTTTCATGGCTTCAAATAAAATGAGGGGAAGGTTTTCAAAAGCTTCCTGGTTTTCAATTTTGAGCACGACACCGGTTTTTTTATCACCTATTTTATCCAGTTCGGCGTATAAATTGCGGACATCTTCCGGGGTTCTTAAAAAGGAGTAGCCGAGGATATCCGAATTTTCACAAACGAAAGGAAGCAAATCGATATCCCGTTGTATCAAAGATGGGAGATTGAGATGTGTATTGGGAAGATTCATCCCTTTATTGGAAGACAATTTGGTTTTATATGCTTTGCGAATCTTGAGTTCGACGTTCTCCGGGGTTTTGGAAATGACCTTTGCTTTGATCATGCCGTCGTCAAAATAAACATTGTCTTCAATCTTGAGATCATCAATGATCTGAGGAAGCAGCACGCTGATTTCCGTAGATTGAACAATATTGTCCTTGTCGCTATAAATGGTTTGTTTACCTGTAGTTGGCTTTTTGGTTAATACCAGGCGGTCACCAATATTTAGCCTTACGAAATCATTGACTTTTCCCTTTTTGGTGTGTAGCAGAATTTCGGAAGTTCTGATTCTGGGGCCGGACAGGTCCATATAAACTTTTACGCGTTTTCCCGTTTCTTCTCTCACCAGACGGATGTTATCCAGCATTTTTTGCCAATGGTCAATATCGCCGTGGCTCAGGTTGATTCGGGCGATTCTCATGCCCTCCTTGACCAGATTGCGGATAAGGTTTACATCTGTGGCGGCCTGGTCGGGCAGGGTTACCATAATTTCCGTTCCTTTTTCACTTTCGTAAAAAAGGTCATTGGTATGCTTACGGAGTAATTTCAGGCTTTTTTTATATCCGGCAGTTTTAATTTCGTGGACGTCTTCCCATTTTTCGCCTTGTAAAAGATGAAGTATTTTAAGGACGTTGTAGAGGTTTGAGAAAACGTATCCCTCTGCAGATCGAATGGAAGAAATGCCCAGCTCCGACAGGTTGTCGTGTAATTTTCTAAGGTCAAAACTGCGCAACACGAGGTAGTGATACAGGTTTTGAGCGCTGAGCCGGTATTGTTTTTGAACACTTTCTGTGAGATCATTGGCCACAGCATTCTTTTTAATGATCTCTTCGTAAATTTTTTTGACTTCCTCGGTTAATTTTTTGATTGTCATTTTAATGTTCCTTTTGTTAAAAACAATCTTTTTCACCTGATCCAAAAGAAGTCCCTATCCCTGTTTTAATCTTCTCCAATCAACACTTCCAGGATCTTGCTGGCGGCTAACGGGATTTTTGTGCCGGGACCAAAAATGCCCACGACACCATGGTCGTATAAATAGTCATAGTCCTGTTGAGGGATTACTCCTCCAACAATGACAAGTATGTCTTCTCTGCCTAGTTCCTTTAATGCCTTGATGGTTTCCGGAACCAGTGATTTGTGTCCGGCGGCCAGTGATGAGATGCCGAGAATATGAACGTCATTCTCCGCAGCCTGACGGGCAGCTTCTTGTGGCGTTTGGAATAACGGTCCAATGTCCACATCAAATCCAATGTCTGCAAAACTGGTAGCAATGACCTTTGCTCCTCGGTCGTGCCCGTCCTGGCCCAGTTTTGCGATCATGATACGTGGACGACGGCCTTCTATTTCTGCAAACTTATCAGAAAGTTCAAGCGCTTTTTTGAAAGATTCATCCATACTGATTTCACTTGAGTATACTCCGGAGATCGCATGGGTGGTAGCAACAAATCGCTTGAATTTCCGCTCCATCGCATCTGAGATCTCCCCTAATGTTGCCCTTAAACGAGCACATTTTACGGCTTTGGCCAAAAGATTGCCTTCTCCCGAGGCAGCACATTGGTAAAGCTCTTCCAAAGCTGCCTGCACTGCTGCCTCATCACGATTACTCCGCATGCTATTGATACGCTCGATCTGGGCATTTCTTACTGCCGTATTATCAATCTCCAGGATGTCCATTTCGGATGTTCCTTCTACCTGGAAGATATTCACACCAACGATCTTGTCCTTACCACTATCGATACGTGCCTGCTTTTTAGCTGCTGCCTCTTCAATGCGCATTTTGGGAACGCCTTTTTCTATAGCCTTTGCCATGCCCCCCAGTTCTTCAACTTCCTGAATCAGCGCCCATGCTTTCTTAACGAGCTGGCCGGTCAAATATTCTACGTAATAGGAACCTCCCCACGGGTCGACAGCTTTAGTGATATCAGTTTCTTTTTGTAAAAATATCTGGGTGTCTCTGGCAATCTTCGCTGAAAAATCAGTTGGAAGGGCAATGGCTTCGTCGAGTGCGTTGGTGTGCAGGGATTGAGTACCACCCATTGCGGCAGCCATAGCTTCGATACAGGTCCGAGCAATATTGTTGTAAGGATCCTGTTCTGTTAAGCTCCAACCCGAAGTTTGAGAATGGGTGCGCAGGGACAGTGATTTAGGATTTTCCGGGTTGAATTGTCGTACAATTTTTGACCAGAGCAATCTGCCAGCCCGCATCTTTGCGATTTCCATAAAATGGTTCATGCCAATGCCCCAGAAGAAGGAAAGTCTTGGGGCGAAATCATCTATTTTCAATCCGGCCTTTATTCCTGATCGGATATATTCCAGTCCATCCGCCAATGTGTAAGCCAATTCAATATCGGCGGTACCTCCTGCTTCCTGGATGTGGTATCCACTGATGCTGATGGAGTTGAATTTAGGCATTTTTTGGGCCGTGTATTCAAAAATATCCGCAATGATCCGCATGGAAGGCCCGGGAGGATAAATGTAGGTGTTGCGCACCATGAACTCCTTGAGAATGTCATTCTGAATGGTTCCGCTTAATTGCTCCGGTTTAACGCCCTGTTCTTCCGCCGCCACGATATAAAATGCCATGATCGGAATCACGGCTCCATTCATGGTCATGGAGACAGACATCTTGTCGAGAGGAATCTGATCGAACAGGATCTTCATGTCCTCGACACTATCGATAGCCACACCTGCTTTTCCGACATCGCCTTTGACTCTTTCGTGGTCAGAATCATAACCGCGGTGCGTGGCAAGGTCAAACGCAACCGAAAGTCCTTTTTGTCCTTGAGCCAGATTCCTGCGATAGAATGCGTTACTTTCTTCAGCTGTTGAAAAACCTGCATATTGCCTGATTGTCCAGGGCCTTACGGAATACATGGAACTGTATGGGCCTCTGAGATAGGGAGGAATACCTGCTGCAAAGCCGGTGTGTTCAGCGTCAGCTATGTCTTTGGAAGAATAAACGGATTTAATATCGATACCTTCTGCCGCCTGCCAGGAAGGGCTGGAATTTTCCTGGCCGTTGCCAAGAATATC
>QQUB01000558.1 GCA_008501835.1 Bacteroidota bacterium | reverse complement strand
TGTGCTTCATCCTCTCTAAAGCAACTATAGACTCCGTTTATGCAAGTTTTGTAATGGCTAACGGCGCCCGCATGGAAGGCATCGAAGCAGAAATTTTCTTTACCTTCTTTGGTCTGGAAGCCATCAGTAAGAAAAGAATGAACAAATTGCACATTGCAACTGTAGGTAATCCGGCTATGCACATCCCTACCCTTCTGGGAGGATTGCCAGGTATGGAAGCCTTTGCAACGTCAATGATGAAAAAGGAAATGGACAAACTCGACCTTCCCGATGTAGAGGAATTCGTAGAGATTTTGTCTGATTCAGGTGTCAAATTATGGGCATGTAAACTGGCCGTAGATATGTTCCACCTTAAAGAATCTGACTTGATCGATGATCTGGACGGTGTACTCACCATTGGTGATTTCTACAACCGCGCCCAGGAGGAAGGTACACAGATTATTTTTATCTAGAAAGCTGGTTGCTGGTTACTGGTTTCTAGTTACTGGTTGAAATCCTCCTTTCTAAGGAAAAACCCGTAACCCGAAATTCGTAACACGCAACAAAAGAGGAAGGCTCGAAAATCGAATACCAAATAAACAGGTCTCGGCCTTCAGAAGTTATTTGAATTTGGCTTTTGGAATTTGTTATAGGTCATTTTTTAGCCAATTGAGGCGCAAAAGCCGGAGTCTAGCAGCGCTAAATGAGGATTTTTGTAACGATGAGTGGCTGAAAAAGGGGCATAACAAAACCGAAGGGTTAAATCCAAATAGCTTCTCAAACAAAATATCTCAATAACTACTAATAGGTGATTTTATAAGTTACCCTGAAAGTTATTTCCCGGTTACTGTTCAAGAAGTTTTGCAAAAATGGGGAATGGCTTTCGGGGTATTTTTTTGTCAAAAACTTCGGAGCCTTTTCTGCTGTTGCAATAAGGCAGGTTGGATATTCAGTATTCGGTGTGCTGCGGTTCCTTCTCGTTTTAGCTTCACGTAGCTCCTTTCCTATTTTGAACCACATAGCCACAAAGAGCACAAAGTAATTTATGCCGCCTTCAAACTTATGAAAGGTAATATAAGAAACAGTACTTCCTGGCAAGGGCTTACTTCCTAATACCCCAAAAAAAATATTCCCAAACAAATCATCAGCACTAACATCTCCGGTGATCGTGCCCAGGTGAGGCAGTTCACGACGCTTTAATCATCGTATTGAAAAAGCAAATTATTCAAGTCGTAATTCCAATAAATGGGCCCGTAACCAATGTCATAACTCATAACTCCCTCAATATTTGGATTCATAGGAGCACCATTGAACAAACTGAAGATCCCATTTTCAAAACCATGCATATTAAAAGTGAAAACGGTGTAAAGGGTTTTGCTTTGTTTTGCTCCAATTTCAATATGCGTTATGTTGGATAAAGAGACCTCGCTCATACCTTTCGGTTTTATTTGCATCCTGAAAGGTTCACTGTTAAAAGCAAAAACACTACTCCTGAAAAGAGGAAGATCGATAGGAAATTCATTGTTATTTGTGAACAAAACAGGAATTACGATTTCGAAACCTTTTGTGTCAGGCCCGGGTATAGCGGCCGGCAAATCAGCGTTTTTGAATACCTCCCATTGAGCTTTAAATTCCTGCCATTTTGACGAGGCATTTACGTCTGCATAGGTACTGATAAAATTATCAACCAAATAATCCGCCAGAGGAATGCTTTGTTCCTTGTACAAGATAGATTTAATAGACGACCATTTGTCTTCAATATCCGAATCCAGCGGACTCAACAGATCGATTACCTGGTCTTCCATTGCTATTTCTGTAGTACAGTCCCAGCAATTCCAGACAGGAGTTGGAATGGTTACGGTTGAATTAACCATCGCATCAATAAAAGGGTTCTTTAAATTATTCAATGACCCGTTGATCAACAAATCTCCAAAGGGAGTCAACCCGTCTTTAATCGTATTGATGGCCACCAGGTTATCCATTTCACCAATCCAGTTAAGTCTTATCGGTTCATTGGCCGGGCTAATACCGGGAGGTGTTGGGACCTTAACAAAGGTGTTATGATTCAAATGGATATTTTGGGTACCCACTTTTTTTTGAAGCAACTTTTTCGCAATAGGTTTCAGCTTATCGCTTTCCAACTCAAAATTTTCGGTCACACCCAGTTCGAAATCAGGCAAAAAATGTACGAATTCATCGAGGTTGATTTTGATATCAGACGAAAAGGAGAGCTTGTTAATTTTACCCCAGATTCTGGTTAAAAAGGCGGGATCCAATACAAATTGATATCGAATGGTATCACTGCTGTTGGCAGCCAGGTTACGGGCTGTCTTTTTCAATTTAACCGGCCTGTTGTCGTCATTTATCGTCAATGCCATCTCATGTTCCGGGATTGGTAAGACCTTGTCATAAGGATTACGGACTTCAAAGATGAGCCCCAGATGTAAATTAAAGTCCTGAAAATTCATCTGCTCGAATTCAATCTCGAGGTTTTGAAAACGTGCCGTAGGCATGACATCCTCCAACACCAGCACATTGGTCTTACAGGAAGTTAAAAAAAGGCAAATGCAAAAGAGGTAAATCGGTTTAAGGTATGGGTAGTTCATTGTTCAAAAATTTAAATGAAGTGGCGATGATGGTTTTGCCTTTTAAAAATACGAAAAAAACATCATAGCCATTTCAAGGTGACATTTTGAAGGAAATGGAAATTAAAACGA
Organism: Bacteroidota bacterium; assembly: GCA_008501835.1. GTDB lineage: Bacteria > Bacteroidota > Bacteroidia > Chitinophagales > Saprospiraceae > BCD1. The sequence continues at coordinate 6,223 of QQUB01000558.1, read as the reverse complement.
AAAGCTGCTGCATATTCAAAACTAAAAGACTTTATTTCCTGCCTCTGTGAGCAGTCCAACGCAATAAAATCTGAGGTGACGCCTTGATCCATACCAATAAAATATATCGGCATTTTTTAGTAAATTTATACGACCATGGCCTTTGCGACATAATCATTTGTGGGAGACCCCGCCACACCTTAAATGTGGATTCGCCGGGTAATCCAATCAAACATCTAATCTTTCAGCAATGGATCAAAAGCTATTTCCCTTATTCTTAATCCTGTTTATGGTAACGCCGGGATTTTCGCAATCTTCTGAAAATATTGAGATCATATTAAGCCAAATGGGCGAAACGGTTATTGCAGTGGATAATGATTTACACAATACCTATGGTCTGGCTTATCCTGTTACTTATCAATTCGGGATTCCTTCAGAAAGTGATAACCTTCAGGCATTTCGGAGGTTTTCCGAAACGGAGGAGTGGTCCGTGCTCGAAGAAAAAACCTCCGACGATTTTTTTAACGGGATCGAAGTCGTTCGTTTTGATTATGAGCATGATATGGCTTATGTGTCGGTTAAGTTCGATGCCTTTTCTGATTCCATATTTCTAAAAATCACCGATGCCACCGGAAATAATACGGAAGCAACCTGTCTGGGTATTACCCAATATTATGACAACCGGGATGCGGCAGTAACCTCCTCAGCGGATGACTGGGGAGAATGGTCCAATGAAAAATTCCTACGAACAGCAAGAATTTTCCGGGATTACCATCTTTGGCTTTCCGTTGGAATAGTTACGCAAGGCTGCACTGCATCCACATGGGAGGATATTCAAAATCAACTTGATTCGGGATACGTGGAAGCAGTCTCCCATTCTCAAACGCATCCAAATATTCCCTACGGCTCCATTTTTTCGGAAGTCGCCGGCAGCAAGGCAGATATCATAAATAACCTGGATCTGCCTGCCGCCTGGCGGAAAGATGACAATGAATATGTATATGTCTGGATAGCTCCATACGGACAATACAATGCAGATATTGCTGCTGTGGTCAGTCAAGAAAAATACCTGGTTAGCCGGATGTATTATGATCAGTACCACCAATACTCAAACTGGGATGACCAATTAGAGATGTTTGAGGAAATCGGAGTGTCACGCGAAGTAGGCCCGCTTTGGGCTGGAATCACGGATACCATCCTATTAAACTCAACTTTTGATGATGTATTAAATACGGGTGGAGTTTATCATGTAATGTGCCATCCCAATGTCATCGAATGGGAAGAGGATTATCCCTGGAACCACCTGGATCACATCAGCAACCGCAAAAACATCTGGTATGCCGGGCTGGGGCATTTGTACCTATACCGTTTAATGCAATACCCAGGTTCACCAACCGCAACAAAAGATCCGGCCGAAATGATGACAAACCGTTATGCGCTCAGCCAGAATTATCCGAATCCTTTTAAAAATGCGACAACTATAACCTATACCCTTCCCGATAACGAATTCGTGAATATTTCTCTTTTTGATCTTTATGGAAGACACATCACAACATTGGTGAATCAAAAACAAATAGCCGGAGTCCACCAATTCTCTTTTCACGCAAACGATCTTCCTCCGGGTATTTATCTTTACACCATGCGAACCGGGAAATATATGAAGTCAAGGAAATTGATTGTTGATTAATCGCCGGTTTGTCAGATTAACCAATTTTTCCAAAATCCAATTTAAATTTAGATATGGAAGTGCCAATAACCTAGACCGTCAAGGCTTATAGCTTTGAGGGAAAAACACCTCCAGACTCTTCAACCCAAACACTTATTAATGATTTCCATAAACAGCTCTAGCGGTAAAATAAATGGCAGGATGCCTTTTTAAAGTTTTTTCACATCCACCATCAATTACAAATCGACAAAGTATCATTAACACACTTTAAATAATCATATAATGCCCTGGTATGCTGGGGCATTTGTAGAATTGTATTATTCAACGCTATATTCGTTATTCTAATGAGGCCATTTATGTCAGGATCCTGTTTTAAATGACTTTTGACGATCGAGGCCATAGTACAATCAAAAGTACTTAACTTGGTCATTCCAATTGACGGATTCAGACGAACAATAATGTTTAATTTTAAGGCCTCTTCAATCAATGGGTTGGTCAACCTGGCTTGGCTGTAAGCAGATTTGGGATTCTTCATACCATTTGCATCGATTATAGCACCACCCCGTTTCAATCCTTTTGGTGTAGTTCCTGAAGCGGGAAATAATTTTTTCATCATATCACCGCTACCAGGGACGATTGTGAGGTAAGCACCACTCACTCCAAGGGTCAATGTATCAGTTATCCCATCGCCATCAAGATCGCTTGAAAGGGCATCTTCAATAACAGGAATAGTATTTCTTCGGATGGTCTGCTCACAACTGAAATAATTGCCACAACCATCTTCTGCAGTCCAGGTCCGCTTTATTACAGTGTAATACATAGACCCTCCACGTTGAACCTTATCTGACCAGGTTACTATTGGGTTGGGATCGCAGTTGTCGGTCGCAGTTGCCAGTCCGGTACTTGTAGCAGGATCGATATCGCAACTTACAGTGATGTTTTTAGGGCAGGTTATTTCAGGTACAAATCTGTCAATTAAGTATATGTTTTGCCTACATGACTTTTTATTTCCATGGACATCCACAGCAGTCCAGGTCCGCTTAAGCGTATAGTTACCTGGACAATGTTCAATCAGGTTATCAACGCTCGTTATTTCTTTAATTTCACAATTATCAGTAGCTGTAGCACTGCCGAGGGTGGCTATACTTGTATCCGCTCCACAATCGAGGGTAGGACCGGCAGGGCAGGTTATTTCTGGCTTGGACATATCTTCCACCGTTATATCAAATGTGCAGCTGGAGCTGTTACCTGAACCATCGGTGGCTGTAGCCGTAACGGTTGTAACGCCAACAGGGAAAAAACTTCCCGGAGGGTGTGAATAACTGATTTGGGGTTTAGGAAGACAATTGTCCCCTGCCTGAGCATGAAATTTAGCTGCTATACCACAATCATTATTTTCAGCGGGTATTGTTAAAGATCCAAAATCATAGATGCCAGTTGGACATTTTATCGAAGGAGGAATGGTATCAATTATCGTAATTGTAAAGTCACAGGAAGCACTATTTCCACTTGGGTCGGTAACTGTTTTTGTCAATGTGTGGACTCCAGGACGAAAATTGCGCATTCGGATTTGAGTTTTAAAATATTCGAAATATGGGAAATTCTCTTTGTTGACCTCCTTACCTCGAAGCGTATATGTTACTGGCAATGGTTCCGAATTGCCAAGGCCGGGTACATTTGTATTATCATCGTAAGATATCGTGGAGAAATAAAGAAATCCCTGGGAACAAGGGTTATCACCTGCAATAACCCGACTCCAGTTTTCACAGCTGTTTACTGGTGGTTCTTTATCTTCTATTGTCAACTGGAAAGAACACTGGCTGGAGTTATTGGCTTCATCTGTTACATTTACAGTGATATTATTAACGCCCATCTCAAACCTGAATTTATTTGATTGGTTGCGGAAACGATATAATGGATCTCCATTTACCGGGCTGTATGCTTCATAATTGGTGGTTATATTATAGTTCTCACTGTAATTATCAGAATAAGAAACTCCTTCCACTACCCAGTCCGTCCAGTAATAACCAGGGTCTGTCGGAAGGGTAAGATTTTCAGGGCAGGTAATTTGAGGAGGTTCCGTATCCGCAACCGTTATTGTGAAGGAACAGTTGAGGTCACCTGCAGTATATTCAACTTCTGTTGAACCTAAATGGAATTTTTGTCCAGGGTTGTGAGAAGCTGTTATATTGGGCAAGTTATAGGTTGGTGCACTGCAATTATCAGTAATAAGTGTCGGTGCCGTCCAATTAACAGTCGCCGTCCTTTTTCCAGGATCCATGGAAACCGAAATATTGTCAGGGCAACTGGATAACCTGTAATTTTTCACAGTTACACGAAAAGAACAATCCTCTCGGTTATCAGCCGAATAAGTTACCACAGTGGTATTGTGCGGGAAGCTTTGTCCGGGATTATGAGTACCCTGGATATTTGGTGTAGAACAGTAATCTGAAGATATTGTCGGTGGGGTCCAGGAAACATTGGCACTACACTGGCCTGCTTCAGTAAATACTGTAATATCTTCCGGGCATTCGAGTTGGCTGTATTTATAAGTAGCTGTTACTCCAAGATGGTCAGAAAGGTCAACGAATTTTGATTTGATATTTCTTACAGGGAAAGCATGTGCACTGCCTGATTTTGGTTTTTCGAAATTTGGCTGGCTGGCATATAAAACCCAGTCGATCTGTCGGCCGTATGATCCGTTAGCATCCGGGGAAGGGTCTTTTGGATTATAAAAAGTAATATGCCCTGCACGATCATCCGCAAAATAGGTGTCCTCGTCATTATCATACTCGAAATATTGAAACCCTCCTATTTCATCATCACTGGATGTGCTCATGCTATTTAATAAAATAGTATTTGTTCTCAGGTCTGAATTAAAATCACCTGCAATAATGACCCGGGAACATGAAGGGATACTTGACTGGAGGTTCCTTAAATAGTTTCTGATTTGACGCATTTGGTCATTCTGAATACCTATGTCACCAGATTTTTGAGTATGTGTATTGAGTATATAATAATCCTGACCGTTTTTGTTGATCCGCACAACTAGAAAACCTTTTTGTTCCTCCAGTCCTCCAATGTATTTAAGATTTTCGAATGTAATGTTGTCAATTAATTCAAGAGGGTATTTACTTAGAATTACGCCTCCTCCGGTTCTGGATTCACCATTAATTCCAATCATAGGCAGGCCACTGGTGAATTGGCTTATATAAGGAAATGCTCCATTCTTTTTCGGACTCATTTTCGAACCTCCCTTTAGTACCCATTCCGCATTTGGAGTTGCGTCTTCCACGTATGATCCGCCAGCGCCTGCATAGGGGTCATCGGTAATTTCATCTTCATTGTCTGAACCTTCCTCACCTGACCAAAGGTAAGCCGCCAATTCCAGGCCATCTGAACAATTCGTTTCGCGGAGATTCATCTCTTGCAGCACAAGGACATCGGTTTCCATTGCCGCCAGGGCCTCCCGTAGGTGCTTCCCACGATCACATATTTCCGGTTTACTATCCGTACCCAGGAATACATTATAGCTCGTGACTGTTATTTCATTCGGATTTTCTGACCTGGTCGGCCCACGTTCACCAAAATAGTCATCACCAATTGTTAATATAGCAGAACTTTGCCACAGGGTTTTAACCTGGATTATATCACCATAAGTGACTTCTCCATAAGTTTTTCCACTTATTTTATCCTCGCCAAAGCTACTTGGAAAAGGGTGGTCAAAGTCCGTACTGAAAATAAAATCAAACCTGCCACTGTTTTTTCTTTTGATTTCAATTTCCCATTTCGTTTTATTGGAAATTGAGCCGTAGTTAAGGATATGGGTAATTTGCCCTTTTGGAAGGTCGATACTACTGGCAATAGATTGATTATTGCTCACCTTCTTTATGGAAACTACTTCGTAGTCATATTTTGAATTATTCCGCACATAAAGGCTGTTGTCAACCGGTGCAACCCAGTAGTCATCTGGAGAAGTGGTATTCCAGTAAAAGTTTGGAAATTGCGCATAGGATACTTGTACCAAAGACAGTATGAAAAAAGAAAAAAGAAAGATCAAGCTGCTTGTTTTCTTTAATAAGGAAACGTGTGTGAGGTTAGTTAATTCGGTATTCATTATTTCAATTTTTGTTTTGAATTTGAACCCAAATTATCTCCTAATTTTGGTTTGATGCTTAATCCTTTATCCAATGACCAGATGGTTTATCCAAAGGCAAGTCTTTTGGGAATAAACCGTTGGATCAACCGTTCGATCAATGAGTTTTAAAAAAATCTAAATAAATGATGCCTTGAATTGTGATCCGGAAACCAATCAGCAAGGGTGAAAATTTTTAGGCGATGCCATATAAACAAGTCCTGATCTTCAAACGAAATATCTCAATAACTACTAATAGGTGATTTAATAAATTGCCCTGAAAGTTGTTTCCCGGTTACTGTTCAAAAGGTTTTGTGAATATGTGGAATAGCTTTCGGGGTATTTTTTTTGTATTGGTTTCAGGCCCTGACATTTCATGTCCAGGATTTCACTCTCCTCAACTACGCATTATTACTGGTACTGCTAACTGGTACTGGTACTGC
>QQUB01000943.1 GCA_008501835.1 Bacteroidota bacterium | reverse complement strand
TGAAAACAAAAAACCCTCATTTTGTGCAATGTAAAGTATATGTGTGAAATGCAAAAAAATAAAACTTTTGACATAACCATTCCTGTTCTGAACGAGGAGGAGACTCTGGAACAAAATGTCAGGATCCTTCATACCTTCATACAGAAAAATTTCCCGGATACCAGCCTTTGGAAAATAGTCATTGCAGACAACGGAAGTACCGATAAAACAAGGGAAATTGCAAAAAAACTGGGTACTGAACTTAAGGAAGTCAATCTTGTTAGCGTACCTGAAAGAGGAGTTGGCCTGGCATTGAACACAAGCTGGTCTCAATCTGAGGCAGACATTGTTGGGTATATGGATTTAGACCTTGCCACTGATCTCCCCCATTTTATAGAAGCGTACGATGCAATCGCCAATAATGATTACGACATCGTTTATGCGACCAGATTACATAAACGCTCTCAGGTCATCAACAGGCCCATAAAAAGGGAGATTTCGTCAAGGGTTTTCAACTGGCTGGTTAAGTTCTATTTAGGAACCCGTTTTTCTGATGGCCAGTGTGGTTTCAAATGGCTTAAAAGATCGGTGTTTCCTAAACTTCAGGAAAACGGTGCCAGAGATAACGGATGGTTTTTTTCTACAGAGCTGATAACCGTCAGTGAATGGCTGGGGTTGAAAATATTTGAACTTCCAGTCAAATGGACAGATGATGTGAGCAGTACAAAGGTTAAAGTGATACCTCTTGCGAAGCGATACATAAAAAATATGCAGGAATTAAAAAAGTTCAGGCATGCAAAATAAGCCTTTTCCGATCCTGGGGACTGCCATGTGGGGGTGGACAATTCCCCGGGAAATATGTTTTGAGTTATTGGATAATTTCTATTCCAGAGGATTCCGTCAAATTGATACGGCAACCAACTACCCTATTAATAAAGTTGCGCAAGATTTTCGAAAAGCTGAAAAAATCCTTCAGGAATGGATAAATGCTCATGAAATTAGCGACCTGGAAATCATCGTTAAAACAGGAAGTCTCAATAATTTGGGAGGCTCAGAAAACAACCTGACCAAAAGCTTCCTGCTCCTTATTTTGGATGAATACGAGTTTCTTTTTCACGATAACTTTCATACTTTTTCGGTTCACTGGGACAACCGGGATAATCCCAATGAAATCAACAGTACCTTTGAGGCATTTAAAATTGCAGCGGACAATGGCCTGAAAATTGGACTTTCGGGCATAAAATATCCTGAAATATATGCCGGTTTAAACGAGACTTATGGGTTTAATTTCAGAATACAAATGAAGCATAACCTTTTGTATTCTGACTATGATCGATACTCCCCTTTGCACGAACACGGAAAATTCCTGGCTTACGGAATTAACGCCGGAGGTTTCAAAATGAAAACAGAAGACTACCACGCCAGCAGTTCACTTAAGGTCCGGGGAGGAAATTTGGGAATAACAAAAGAGCTCGCCCCTACCCTTTTAGAAATAATGAATGTTGTGAACAATAATGCTACCCGGGAAAGGGTGACCAATTTTTATCAATGTGCCTTGACCTACGCATGGTACCAGGAAAATATGGAGGGAATCATTCTCGGAACTTCAAAACCAGAACAATTAAATCAATCCATGGACTTTTTGGAACAATTGTCATCTTTTGATTATTCCGACCTGTACGAACAATTGAAGAAACTTGCAAATACTATCAATTCATAAACCTTTTCAAAAAGATGAACGTCGAAAAATTTGATTTTGCCATCGTTGGAGGAGGTATTTTCGGAATTTATGCAGCATTGTATCTCGCGGAAAAGGGGCTCCGAATTTGCGTTATTGAAAAGGAAAAGGAGCTGATGAAAAAAGCCTCTGTTGTCAATCAGGCCAGGCTGCATAGTGGCTATCACTACCCCAGAAGTGTTGCTACAGCCATCATGTCCAATGAAAATAAAGCAAGGTTTACAGAAGATCATAAAGAGTTTATTCACTTTGAATTTGAGAAGTATTACGCGATAGATCGTTATGGCTCATTTACCGATCCGCTTCAGTTCGAAAGGTTTTGCAGGCATATTGATATAAAATGCGAAAGAATAACCAATCACCCGCTATTCAATTACCATAGACTTGAGGCGCTTTATTCCACCGTCGAATATAGTTTCGACCCTTTTTTGATAGCTCAATATTATCGAGAAAAAGTTGGCGGAGTAAAAGAAATTACTATTAAAACCGAAACTTTTGTACATAGCGCCCACAACGCTGGAGATCACTGGAGGATTGAACTACAACAGTTTCAGTCACCAATTACATCTGAAATAATTGCAGATCAGGTCATCAATGCAACCTATTCAGGAAGTAATGCTATTAATGATCTATTTGGTATGAGTAATATTGACCTCATGCACGAAATTTCGGAAATAGCTCTGATGACTTCTCCTCAGATCAAGGAAATTGGATTGACGGTTATGGATGGCCCGTTTGGGTCAATTATGCCTTATGGATTCTCTGGATTATTGTCACTGTCTTCTGTGGTTTATACCCACCACAAGGTTTCTTACGAAAAGACACCTCATTTTAATTGTCAGGAGATCAATACATTATGTACCCCCGAACTTACCGGAAATTGTAATGACTGCCATGCTTGTCCGGATACCCACTACCCGAAGATGATCAAGCAGATGAGCCAGTATTTCAGTGAAAATGTGGAGTTCAACTACTTTTCTTCCCTGTTCACGATCAAATCTAAACTCATGGCCAATTATATCGATGACGGAAGGCCAACAGAAATCAGCATTTTGAATGAAAATCCCCGTTTTTATTGCATCTTTGCCGGGAAAATAAATTCCATCTATGAAATAGAGAAAGTTGTGAATTTCTAACCGATGGAAGTCCTTTCGGTTTTTGAAAGATATCTGTTTCTCAAACCTGTTTATTTTACCAAACAAGCCTTAACTAAGTAATTAAAAATGAGCAAAATTCACGTATCCTCAGAGATAGGAAACCTAAAGAGAGTTATTGTCCACCGCCCGGATCGAGGAATTGCACGGGTCAGTCCCCGCCGGGCAGAAGAACTCCTGTTTGATGACATAGTATTTCTTCCCAAAATGCAGGAAGAACATGACATTTTCACTGATATCCTCAAAAGGTTTATTGGTGAAGAAAATGTTTTGGAAACACAGGATCTACTAGAAGAAGCCCTTGATGTTAACCAGAAAATGAAGGAGGAGCTGATCGATATGGCTATTGATTATGAAGAACTTCCCTCTTATACCAAAAAGACCTTGTTATCACTGTCTAATGATGAATTGGCTCGTGTCCTGATCACAGGTTATTACCCGAAAGAGAAACACATCCTGTTTGATCCGATTCCGAATTTCATTTTCACCAGGGATATTGCCGTAACGGTAAATGATCACATCATCATCACCAAAGCCTCTAAGGAAGCCAGGGCGAGAGAAAACCTACTCACCAGATTTATCATTCATGCTCACCCTATTTTCAAAACTATCGTTGATGAGAAAAAGGTCATTAACCTGAATATGATCGATGATTTTCCTCCATCAAGAAGAAATGACAAGGTTTCTATTGAAGGTGGGGATTGTATGATCATCAATAAAGACTATCTTTTAATTGGAAGCAGTGAAAGGACTACGAGGCATGCCATTGAATCCCTTGCAAAAGTGCTTTTCGAAAAGAATATCGTTTCGCATGTGGCGATGATCGATGTTCCCAATGAAAGGTCCTTCATGCATATCGATACCCTTTTCACCCAGATAACCGAAACTGATTTCGTGGGCTACAAACCAATCGTCGTAGACGGACATGGTTCAAATGTGGAGGTGATTCACAAATCGGGAGAGAACACCTATCATTTAAGTATTGAAGCCTTCCTGAAGGCGGAAATCAACCCAAATGCAAAAGTTATTCATGCAGGACAGGGTTTGAGTCCCTATCAGGAAAGAGAACAATGGACGGACGGTTGTAATTTGGTAGCCATTAAGTCCGGGGTAGCGCTTACTTATGACCGTAATATCTGGACAGAAAAAGCCTTTAAGGAAGCAGGATACCGGGTGGTTCATGCAGTTGACCTATTAAAGGCATTTGATGATGGCATTTTGCTGCCTGAAGAAGTCAAAAAAACCATCATCACACTGCCTTCAACGGAACTTTCCAGAGCGCGAGGTGGATCACATTGTATGACATGTCCTATTGAAAGAGATTAGAATTAATCATTAATAAAAACAAGACAATGGTAAGTATTATAATGGGATCTGATTCTGACTGGCCGGTAATGAAGGCTGCCAAAGAAGTATTATCAGAACTCGAGGTACCCTTCGAAATTAATGTAGTTTCTGCTCACAGAACACCTGAATACATGTTTGACTTTGCTCAAAAAGCACACGAAAGAGGTATTCAGGTAATCATTGCCGGTGCTGGTGGAGCAGCTCATTTACCGGGTATGGTTGCTTCTCTAAGCCCTCTTCCCGTAATTGGCGTTCCTGTTAAATCATCTAATTCCATTGACGGATGGGATTCCATTTTGTCCATTTTGCAAATGCCTAATGGGGTTCCGGTGGCTACGGTTGCATTAAATGCCGCTAAAAACGCAGGGATTCTTGCAGCTCAAATCATTGGTGCACAGGATAAAGAAGTCCTTGCTCGGATTTTGAACTTTAAGGCAGAACTAAAAGAAAGTGTTGCAGCTAAGCGGAAAAATTTGTTGGATAAGGAAGGGTAAGAAGATGCTCACTAAAAATAAAAAAACCGAATCTTGCGTAAATCGAGATTCGGTTTTTTATTTCAAAAAGCTATGTTTTTATTCGATAGATAAAATGAATTCTACCCTGCGGTTGAGGCCACGGCCAAAGGCAGAATTGTTATCTCCAATGGGTACTGTTTCCCCAAATCCGGCAAAAGTCAATCTGGTAGGACTAATCCCCTTGGAAATGAGGTATTGCATACAGGCCTTAGCACGCTCTTCAGATAAAAGCAGGTTCTGAGCTTCATCACCAATATTATCGGTATGGCCGGAAATATGCAATTTATAGGCTGAGTACTCTTCCATAATATCTACAATCTGGTCCAGAATTTCGAAAGACTCCCTTTTTAATGTTGCCTTTCCAGTTTCAAACCTAACTGCTCTCATTGCAAATTCCAGTACCTCTTTGACCTCTTCCTTTATTTCAGGACAACCTTTATTACTTTCAGGCCCTGCTTCATCCGGACATCTGTCATCAGGATCTATTACAGAATCTCCGTCCCTGTCCGGGCATCCCATCGTTGCTTCAGGGCCGGCCAATTCCGGACAATCATCATCTTTATCAGCAATGTTATCACCATCTTTATCCGGGCAACCACTTAAGAGACGTGGGCCTGGTAATTCAGGGCATAGATCATCTTTATCAGGAAGACCATCACCATCGGTGTCAGGACAGCCTCTGGCTTCAGGAATTCCAGGTTTTTCAGGACATTGATCAACTGCGTCCTCAATACCATCACCATCCGTATCCGGACAACCATTGAATTCCTTCAAGCCTGGAACATCCGGGCAGTCATCATCATTATCTGCTATCATATCCATATCCGTATCCGGGCAACCATTGGTTTCTTTTGGCCCTTTCTGACCTGGACAATCATCTTTTAAATCAATGATGCCGTCTCCGTCTGAATCAGGGCAACCATCGCTGGAGGCTGGCCCGGGAATATCAGGGCATTTATCATCAAAGTCCAAAACACCATCCCTGTCCTTGTCTGCTTTTACGAAGTTATAAATATACCCTAGTCCCAGTTGCAGATTATTACGATCACTTACCTGAGACATTCGGTATTCCCCCTGGGCATTGATAATGGAATTCTTACCTACTTTATAATGTATCCCCAAACCCATAGGAACTTCAAAACTCGAACTATTATCTTCATTGACAAAACCTCCTCCTCCAAATATGTAAGGTACAATCTTATTGGTGCCCTTGTCGTATTTCACCTGAAACACGGCATCTAAACTAACAATAAAATGATTGTTAATATCACCTGGCACATTAGCCACACCCACTTTGAAAGGAACCGAAAGGTTTAAGAAGTTATTAAATCCATGCAGGTAGGAAAGTTCAATCCCATTGGTTGTACTCAGGCTGTCTACTCCATTGGGAATTCCATAATTGATAAACAGTACCTTGGCTCCCAGCCCGCGTAAATTCTTTTTTGGAATGTCTTGTGCAGTTAGAGTGGTAAGACTGAGCAGGAAAATGCTCAGAAGGAGGAATGTTGATTTTCTCATATTGTGTTTATATTAATCGGCGTAACACTTAAAGTGCAATAATACGAAAATTAAACTTAAGACGAAAGCTTTAAATTAAGTCACAGGCCAAAGAAAACCCGGAAAAACAAAAAACTTACAAATCCTTGGGACTTAAAATAAAATATTGCCTATATTGACCCTGATATATCAAATTTCTTTTTTTTAACTATCTACAAAACTATCTATCAAAATGAAACTCAAGAACATTCTTTTGACCCTCAGCATCGGAATTTTTCTCTGGGGATGTAGCAAAGAAAACATCAACAACTTTAATCAGGAAGAAAGCAACATCCCCACCAAATCGGAGATCAATGCTGTGATCCAGGAGCATCTTGAAACCGGTGAGGTTTATAAATGGGAAACTGCTTCTTCAGACATCCTGGCAGGGGCCCTAATTCACAGTGATTCTGTTGCTTTTGTGGGGTTTAAACCAGCTGATGAAACCAACATTAAGGACAAAATCCATCTGATCGATGTATCTGAAACCTCTTGGGTAAATGCCCGTCAAAAAGTCATCGATGAAATTGTAAGAATCACCAATGCTTTATATCCGGGTGAAAACTTCTCAGAAGCTGACCTTTTGCTCAGTGATGAGAGCGAAACCTTTCCTTCTATCGATATCAAGATCTTTCATACTGATGTGGTGGAAATGTTAAGAAGAATGCCGGAAGTCCGTTATGTTGAACCCGGTACTTATTCTATGGACGAAGTCCAATACAGAAGTGATGCGGGCTGTGGCGGAAGTCCTCCAAGTTCTATTCCTTCAGCTGACTATACCAATACCGCTCCAGGCGCTAAGATCTCATGGCACCTGGATCATATGAATGTTCCGGCCGCCTGGAATACAACAAGCGGTAACGGTGTAACCGTATGCCTGATTGATACAGGTGTTTCTCCAAATCAAAACAAATTGGGCAGTAGCTTCAATTCAGGATATTCACAGGGGCGGTTTCTCCACAAATACGGCACTTATGTAAGTTCATGGTGGTGGTGGGCTTCTCCTGATGGACCAGACGATGATTGTGGTCATGGTACTTCTATGGCTGGATTGATTGCAGCACCACGTGGTTATAACGGTACCCCGGTCGGCGTAGCTTATAATGCTGATCTGGTATCAGTGAGAGGAACCGGAGATGTAGTCATCAATAGTTCAAGTGAAAAAAATGGAGTTCGCGATGGTTTAAAAATCGCTGGAGACCGCAGTGATGTAAAAATCGTCAGCATGTCTATTGGTGATGTATTCTGGAGTAATAAAGTAGCGGATGGTGTTTATTATGCCTATAATCGAGGGAAAATGATTATCTCGGCAGCAGGAACTTCCACTACCTGGACCAGCTGGTGGGGAGTAATTTTTCCGGCTACGATGAATGAAACTGTTGCTGTAACAGGAGTAAAAGATGGCAGTCCTATGCTCGAATGCGATGTTTGTCATACAGGCAGCCAGGTCGATTTTGTGGCAGTAATGGAGCGTCGCAATGACAATTCAAGAACAGCGCTAACTCTGGCTATGAGTGGCAATACCGTGGACCGCGTAGGTGGTTCCTCTGCGGCAACTGCTACAACAGCTGGAATTGCTGCCCTTATCTGGTCCACTAACTTATCCCAAACCAGAGCGCAGGTTTATAACAAAATGAAAACCGCAGCCTCCTATTATCCTTATAAAAACAGTGAGTTTGGCTGGGGAATCATTGATGCAGCTCAGGCAGTAGGCAATTAATGCGAACAACCAGGTAAAACCAAGTTTTAAAAATTAACCCCGGGGTGCCATAAGACACATCCCGGGGTTTTTATTTCATCACTAAGGTGAATTCTTAATCTTTATTTCTCTTGTAAAAATAAAATCCAAAAGAAACCTGTATGGTATGCGAAAAATGATCATAATGACCCAATTTAACCCCATCCATATCATAAAAAACTACCTGGCCCATAGTATTCAATCCTCTGGTCCATTTCAATTCTGTGAAAAACCTTTCGACGGTAAATTTGAATCCTATACTGGCAGCAATTTCATAAGGATATTTCCCGAGGAATGAAAGGTCGTTTGAAACTTTGACATCATTCCTAAGTGTTTTCAAACCAATTAAACAGGAAACTTCCGGACCAGCTTCAAAACTTAATGGACCTGCTTTATATTGAAGCAGCATCGGTAAAGTAAGATAAGTGATTTTATATTGCCAGTATGCTTCAAGCGGGTTGGGCATACTTAGGTCAAGCGGGCTTTGACCTCCCTTTTGATTGACCAACAACCCGATCTGACCTCCAAACTTCTCCGAAAATTCAGTTGTACCACTTATTCCAACATGCCATAATCTCAAAGGAGCATATTGTTCGTCTACCAGCAAATTCTCTGAGCGGACTTTTATGTCCCCCATATTCATCCCGGCTTTGATGCTTAGATCAAATTGGGACAGTCCTTTGAAAGGGAAACTTCCAATGAAAAGAAGGACCAATAAACCGTTAATAAAAAATTTTGGATGCATCTTATTAAAATCAGTCAATTCGTTCCTAAACAGTTTTGACGTTAAACTATCTAGGAAACGAATATGCGACATGGGAATTTTTTTTTGACTGAACTTTAACAACGATTACTCATTCCTAAGCTAGACTTTAGCCCTTTTCACTCAAAATCATTATTATCATTTTCGTACTCGCCGAATTCATTC
>QQUB01000132.1 GCA_008501835.1 Bacteroidota bacterium | reverse complement strand
TGAAGAGAATAATACATCCGAATCTACCAGTCGCCATTTAACCTAAGAACCTTTTCAATCACATCTCTTACACAACCCTTGCCTCCTTCCATGGGTGAAATATATGTAGCGATCTCTTTGATTTCCCGAATGGCATCTTTGGGACAAGCAGGCAATCCAACCCTTCTCATAACTTCATAATCCGGCATATCATCACCAAGGTATAGAATTCCTCCTTCCTCTAAATTATGCTGGTCAACGATCTGATTGTAAACGGCAATTTTGTTATTGATCCCGCTGTGTATTTCATTGATTCCAAGAGCTCTAAGGCGATCATTGACGCCGAGGGAATTTCCACCAGTGATTATACATACGAGATAACCGGCCTGCAATGCACGTTTCATGGCGTATCCGTCACGTACATTCATGGTACGAAGCAATTCACCGCTTTCGGTAATGAGTAAATTACCATCAGTCAGCACACCGTCAACATCGAAGATGAAGGTATGGACGTCTTTGAAAGATTCCAGTAAATTCATGAAAACAGGGTTAAAGGAAAACTAATAATTATTGGTTGTCACGCCATTCATATACCCATTTGGCCTGGATTTGTTCCAGATGCCCCTCGCTGCAATCCTCTCTTTTGCCTTCAAAGTTAGGAATTTCCAAAACCCAGTCAATGAGATCGGTGAAGCGAATACGGTAAATTTTACTTTCAGTGAATTCATCACCAAAACGCTCGTACAATTGCATTGCTATGTCCTCGTGGTCCGCCCAGTTTATGGGCATATCATCAAAATCTTCAAAAGCCATTTATTTAGTGTTTTATGGTTCAAATAATAGATCCTGTACCAGGAAATTTAATGTTCATGTCCGATGATCTGACTTTGATCCGGAATGATGACTTCGATCTCAGCATCCTCTTCAAGGATCTCACATTGACAAGCAAGGCGAGATTCCAGTCTCGGGTTAATAGCCCTGTCAATGAAATCCTCTTCCTTATCTGATATTTCCTCCAGAGAATCTTCTCCTTTTTCTACGTAAATATGACAAGTACTGCAGGCACAAACACCTCCACAATTGTGGTTAAGGTGTATGTGGTTGTCTTCAGTTACATCGAGGATGGTATCGCCTACTTTAGCGTTATTAACGATGACTGGCTCATGATCTGCCTCCTCAAATAAGAATTTTATTGTAGCCATGTTTTATTAAATGTTCAATCGAAAATTATTAAAAATCGGTTGTTGGTATTTTGCTGCAAATGTAATCCAAAATTTAACAAACCACCTATGTTTTTGTTTTTTCTATTGGCTATTATTTTTGATCCCTCCAAACCACAATAATTTAAATTCTTCGGGAGTCATATCCGCAAGGTTAAGCAGACCAGTTCTCAGGTCGAGCAAGGTGTAGCCATTGTAGAACAACCTGTAAATGGTATTTGATTTTTCTTTTGAAGGTCGCGAGCCTTCAATAATTACCCTCACAGGCAAAGGGGGAAGGTGAGGAGAATAGAAAAGTTGAATGCCATGTTCGCCTTTGAATAATTCATTCAGCCCATAACCCTCCAGCTTAAATTGATTTTTTGCCTTGATAAAATCATATTGAATGTCGAGGGCCTCAAACAAATTTTTATAGTGATCAACGAGAAATTTAATCTCTTTTTCTCCTCTTCCGAGAATCAAGGAATCAAATCCAATAGTAATATGATCCTTGACCTGATCCAAAAAATATCCGGCTTTCAAATTGGTGACTTCAAGATCAATAAAATGACTAATAAATTCTGAACTGATGCTGTCAAAAAGGGGATTGAGCTGGTTGAAATGACGACTCAATTCCTCCAATGATCTTTCCTGAATAAATTTGTCTGCATTTTCACCGGAAGGCCAGTTTTTGATTCCCGTTAGGTCTGCTTTTTTTATTCTCAGGGAAGGATAAGTGGAATGAGCCCTGTATTGGCCGCTAATGCTCAATAACTTATTGTTGAGTGTTTCAAGGAGAGTGGCAACCCTTTCTTTAAAATGATAGAATTGCCAGTTTTCAGCTGCAAAATCCATCCCAAATCCTTCTTCATCCTCGGTATCAACGTTTTCTATACGACTGATTTGTCGATCGAGCTTTTGAATGGAGGATTGAAGTTTTTTATAAAAAGGCCGGGGATTCTCTGTATAATTTGGCTTTTCCGGTAACCAATTTTCGGAAACCGCGGTAGCGAATTCCAAAGGTTCAATCATTGGTTCCAGTTGGTCGTTCCTGAGTAACACATGGAAAATGATCGGAGTCTTTTCATCTGCACTGACGAGGTGTTCTGCGGATAATCTGGTGAGATCATTTTCGATTTGACGCTTCAAAGCTCTTCCACCCATTTTAGGGTCGTACCCTCGTTGAGAAACCCAATCGAGGGCCTCTTTTGAGATGTTCAGGATTGTTGTCCTTTGAACAAATCCATCACGTTTGAGTAGTCCCTTGATTTGAAGTTGAGCTATTTTGGTAATGTCGTCTGGCCTGAGCGGATTGAAAATAACAATTTTATCAATCCTGTTGATAAGCTCTGGCCTGAAGAAATTTTCGACAGCTTTGGTGTAAATGGCCCGAATATTCTGGATTGAATTACCAAATCCCAGACTCCTGGAAATGTCACTGGCTCCGATATTCGAAGTCATGATGCTGATGGTGTTACAAAAATCCACAGTTCTGCCAGCCCCATCGGTCAATCGGCCGTCATCGAGGATTTGCAACAACAGGTCATGGACATCCGGATGAGCTTTTTCGATCTCATCAAACAGCAGAATCCCAAATGGATTATACCTCAATTTTCCGGTCAGCAATCCCTCCGGGGCCATGGCGGTTCCGGTTAGCCGCTGAGCGGCACCGACATCTATAAATTCATTCATATCAAACCGCATGAGTTTTTGTTCATCACTCATCAGGTATTGACATATAGCTTTTGCCGCTTCAGTTTTACCAACACCGGTTGGTCCGATAAAAAGGAAGGAGCTTTTTGGTTTGGAGCTGTCAGTTAATTTGGACCGGGAGAGGTGAATGGCATCAGCAAGGGCATTAACGGCATCCTCCTGGCCAATCAAACGGGTTTTCAGTGCATCACGGATCTCGTTTTTCTGGTAGGTGTGGTTCGATTCAACCATTTGTCGATCCAGGCCTGTCATATTCCGGAAGGCATCCCTTATCTGTGGGGCATCTATAACCCCAAACCGGTTACCAACTGCCAGTTGGGTGAGTATTTTTATGATACTTCCAGGCAGAGCATTGTTACTCAAAAAATTTCTGTGAAGGTCGAGTAATTGGCTGACTGCATTGATGGTTATGGACAAGTAATGTTCCAGTTCCAGTTGCTTGCGTTTCTGGAGGACGATTTTCACCGCTGTTTCCGTATCCGGTGGTTGCAATCTCAGTACCTGGAACAAACTAGCAAAAGCCCTGTTTTTTTCCTGGATTATTTTCCATTCATCATTGGTAGCAATGAGGATAACCTGTAAACTTCTTTTTTCCAGATAAGGCTTAAGAATATCACTGAAAGTTAGATCACTTCCTGCGGACTTGCCAACACTCAATAGCGCCACTGGATTATCGAAGAGTAATTTGTCCGGTAGTTTTTTTTCTCCTTCAGGGTGCCTGATATATTCTATGATTGCTTCCAGTCTTTTTTGCCAGTAGCCAACAATGGACATTCCAGCAATGATCCTGTTTGGATTAAGAGGCCAGATGTTTTGCCGGCGTTCACCATTTTCTGTAGGTTCTGATAAATACCGATAAACAGCTTCCTGAAGAATACTGTGTTTTCCGACTCCTTCTGGGCCTACCAGGACAACGGGAATGTTGTTTTGATTATAAAGTAATGACTTCAAATGGCCTACTTCTGCTTCCCGTTCAAATGCCCGGCCCAAATCATCAGGGTACAGGCTATTGTAATCAAAACCAACTTTTTCTACCTCTGTTGCACCATCGAATTTTTCTTCCTCAGACATAAAGGCGAAAAAAGCATTTGGGTCAGGCTGTTCGTATTTGAATTCCCCTTGTTCAATGTTGATGTTTACTTTAAGCTGGGTGATAAATTCTTTTTTGCTGGAGAAATAATCTGAGCCATTAAAATCACCGGGGCTTTCATTTTTGATGATTTGTAGTTTTTTCCTGACCGCCTTTTTGACCTGATCTTCCAAATCGATATTACCTGAATTGTCCGCAGCAGGAATGAACATATAATGCTGGATCTGTGGCAGGTAGACAAAGGTATATCCTGAATAACTGAAGGTAACTACTGAGAAAGGGCCACGAACCCATTCTCTTCCCAGTTTTATTTCCAGGTCCAACTGACGGTAGGTATAATCAGGAGAGAACAAAAACCAAAAAAGCCGGTCTGATTGACCCCGGTCAAGGCGGAATCCACGGAAAAAGACCTTTACTTCCTGCCGCAGCTGACTCAATGCTTTCGAGAACCTGGGGTGGACAGCGATTGGGAAAGGAATAAACAGAGGCTTGAGGAAGTATTGTGTTTTTCCATCAATGAGTACATCCCTTACCAGGACCGGTAATTTGAAATTGATTTGCGCCAATGTTAGTTGTCTATTTCTTTGATCTCCAGCGTTCTGTTCATGTAAATCTTAGGTGTGGATTTTTTCAATTGTTCGTTGGTCACACCTGCCTGATTTGCGTTACGAATTATTTGCTTGTAATCCATCTTCAGTTCCTGGCTAAGGTACAATAAATTAGCCCAGGCTTTCTCATTTTCAGGCCTTATTCTTGTAATGGTTTTGTTGGTTTCAAAAGCGGTTTGGTAATCTCCCAGGCGAATGCTCGATTCTGACAATACTCCGAGGGCCTGCAGGTTGTCCGGATCATTTTCCAAAGTTGACTTAGCTCGTTCTTTTCGCTGGGTTTCCCTTTTCATCTTCCGGTCATAGTTCTTTTTGAGGTTGTCCACCTTTTTCCTTTCCGTCGGATCACCCTCAAGGACTGAGATATCTTTGCCAGCCTTGTCCAGCTGATCTTCTTTTACATAAATTGTTGCCCGTGACCAAAGCGCTTTTTTGTCATCGGGTTCGTTTTCGATTTGTTTGTTAAGATCTTCAATGGCATCTGCTGTATTTCCGGTCTGGTAATTGAGCATGGCCCGGTTGAGCAATGCAAAGCGGTAATCGGGATGTTCTTCCAACACTTTATCATAGGATTTAATAGCCATTTCCTTATTG
Organism: Bacteroidota bacterium; assembly: GCA_008501835.1. Lineage (GTDB taxonomy): Bacteria > Bacteroidota > Bacteroidia > Chitinophagales > Saprospiraceae > BCD1. The sequence continues at coordinate 3,760 of QQUB01000132.1, read as the reverse complement.
CCCAGTTCCATGTAGCTGTTAGCTAGCGTCATGCCCCATAACAGGATTGTACTGGAGTCCGAAGGGGTAAGTTCTCCAAGTAAAGCGACAGCAGATTTTGGATCGCCCATTTGCTGGGAAGCGATGCCCAATAATAATGCTTCTATATCGGAAGTGGCAGATCCTTGAGTGGCAATACTTGAAACGGAAGCAATGGTTACAGGTTCAAGATTGCCGCCAATATTGATCTGGTCAAAGGCAAACTGATCTCCAACATTAAGGAATTTATAATTGGTCGTAGTGATGATCTCTCCTGTTGATATTTCTTCGTAGCTTCCCCAGAGGACCAACCTTACCGTGTCAGCGCAATCAAATGTATATTTTGTCGCTTCTGCTCCATCAGCGGGTGTTATTGATTCTTCTTCTGTTACAATATATATTTCTGTATCTGTTTTAAAAGACAGTGAATTTTTATACCTACTTAATCTTTGCCTGTAGCCTTCTTCAAACGAATTTATCTTTTTACCATAATTGATAAAAGGGAGGAGGAGAATATTAAACCTGGAATCATCCTCAAAATCCGGACAGCTGGATTCCATAGTAGTTGGGAACAATACATCTTTAAGTAAATAACCACCACCGCCCAAAATAACGATTCCCATAATAGCCCAAATCCAGGCAAATGATTTTTTCTTAGGATCAGGACTGGTGAGTTCACCTTTTTCAAGTCTTTCCAAAATACCTGTCAGGCTATTACCTATGCGACTGTAACCACGTTGGGCGTCATCATAACTTACCAGGTTAAGGGATTCATCTTTTTTTATTTTGGAAAGTTGGGAATTGAGTTGTAATACTTCATTGGCGAGATCCTCGTATTGATCATCACTTTCGAGAAAATTCAGAAGGACATTCAATGCGTCTTCCGTTTTCCCTTTGATAAAAATCGATTTGACTTCGGCTATAATTTGGGTTTTATCCATGAGTTATATTGTGTCTGGTGTGTTATGTCCGTTAAACAAATTTAATATTTTTAAGGGGCCCATGAAAAACAAAAATAAAAATTTGCATTTTAATTCTAAATGTCTATATCTTTGGCGCTGTTGAAAATCAATGTTGTTTTTAATGAATTGTTTTACAAATACAAGATTTTGGTGGTGGCATAATCATTCGTTCTAACGGGTGAAATGGCGTGCCAATTTTGAAAAAACATATAAAAACGGCTTGTCAGGATACCCTGATAAGCCGTTTTTCATTTGTGACCACTTTTTACAAATAAAAAAATCTCATGAGTACCCTTGTCGACAAAAAAATACCCGTCAAAGCGATCAGCCATCGAATGCTGGCGGATACCAATACGCCGGTTTCTCTTTTCCTTAAGTTAAGGGATCATTATGCTGATCCCGTATTGTTGGAAAGTAATGATTTTAAAAGTGTTGAGGATTGTCATTCCTTTCTGGGACTGGATGCCGTGGCTACTTTTGAAGTTCAAAAAGGATTAATAAAAATCTCTGGAGAGGCTGTTGATCAAACAGAATCTCCCGTGGAGAATTTAGATAGTGTACCCAATGCCCTTCAGGAGTTCATTCAACAATTTGATGTGCAAAATGAAAACGGGTACAACGGTTTGAACGGTTTATTTGGACATTGTGGTTTCGATGGGATTCAGTACTTCGAAAGCCTGAAATTCCCTGCTGAAAAAAGAAAAATTGACCTTCCTGACCTCCGATACAGTTTTTACAGGTTTGTTATCAGCATCAATCATTTCAAGGATGAAATGGTCATCCTGGAGAATATTTTACCTGGACAATCCTCCCAAATGGATCGTTTAATGCAGTTGATAAATGGTCAAAAATTTTCCACCCATCAATTCAAAATCAAAGGTGATGAAAAAAGCAACCTGACAGATGAAGGGTTTATGGAGCTGGTAACCGCCGGAAAACATCACTGTCAGATAGGTGATGTGTTCCAGATTGTTTTTTCCCGGCAGTTTTCCCAAAAATTTGAAGGAGATGATTTTAATGTTTACCGGGTTTTGAGATCCATTAATCCATCTCCGTATTTGTTTTATTTTGATTATGGCAGTTACCGTATTTTTGGGTCTTCTCCGGAAACCCAAATGCAGATCGAGGAAGGTATTGCCCGCGTCAATCCAATTGCCGGAACTTACCGGCGCACAGGAGACAGCGTTGATGATGCTTTAAGAGCTCAAGACCTGGCTAAAGACCCCAAAGAAAACGCTGAACACATCATGCTGGTGGATCTGGCAAGAAATGACCTTGGTCGTCATGCCTCCAATATTAACGTTAAGCAATTAAAGGATATCCAGTTTTTCAGTCATGTGATCCATTTGGTTTCGAAAGTGGAAGGGGAACTTGATGAAACCACAAATCCAATCCGTGTTTTTGGGGATACTTTTCCGGCAGGAACATTGTCCGGAGCTCCAAAATACAGGGCCATTGAACTTATCAATGAATATGAGAACCAGAATCGCAGTTTTTACGGAGGTGCCCTGGGATTCATCGATTTGTCAGGAAATATGAACCAGGCTATTGTGATCCGTTCCTTTCTGAGTATGAATAATGAATTATTCTACCAGGCAGGGGCGGGAATTGTAGTTGACAGTAATGAAGAAAAGGAGCTGCAAGAAGTAAATAATAAATTGGGTGCATTAAAAAAAGCATTATTGGAAGCTGAAAAAATTTGATCTATGAACATTTTAATTTTAGACAATTACGACTCCTTTACCTATAACCTGGTACAATACATACAGGAAATTCTGGAACAGAAGGTCGATGTTTATCGCAATGACGCTATTTCCCTTGAAGATGTTGATGCATATGATGCTATCGTTCTTTCCCCGGGGCCAGGATTGCCAAAAGATGCGGGGATCATGCCCGAGCTGATCAAAATGTATGCAGGTAAAAAACCCATTCTCGGTGTTTGCCTCGGCCATCAGGCGATTGTGGAAGCCTTTGGGGGAGATCTTGAAAATCTTGAACGCGTTTATCATGGTATGGAAACGCCTATTCAAATCATAGGTGGTAAAGATGATCTTTTTGAATCTTTACCGGAAACCATCCATGTAGGCCGGTACCATTCCTGGGTGGCTAAAAAAGATCAAATGCCTGAAAGTATTGAAGTGACGGCTGTAGATGAAAAAGGAGAGGTAATGGCTATCCAGCATAAGAATTTTAAAATCAGAGGAGTTCAGTTCCACCCGGAGTCCATCATGACAAAAGATGGGAAAACCATGCTGAAAAACTTTTTTGATCATTGTGTGGAAAATGGAAAGGGCGGGAATTGAGATTAAAGAATTCGGAACTCTTAACCACTGAGGGTACTAAGAATTCACAGGGGTCACAGAGAATGTAAACAATTTGAACCTTTTGGACCCTTTGAACCCTTTGAACTCCTTGAACCGATTGAACCGATTGAACAAGTTTGATCCAAAAAATTGATTTAATACTTAATTGATGAAAAATATTCTAAACCGCTTATTTGATCACGCAGTTCTCACAAGAGAGGAAGCAAAAGATGTGTTGTTGCAAATATCCCGTGGGGAGCATCATGATGTACACATTACTGCTTTTACAACTGTTTACCAGATGCGTCCCATTACGGTGGCAGAGCTCCAGGGGTTTGCCGATGCCTTACTTGAACTTTGTGTACCATTTGACTCCGGAGGCGTAGATTCTCTGGATATTGTTGGAACAGGTGGGGATGGGAAAAACACCTTCAACATTTCAACGACCTCTGCATTTGTGATAGCAGGAGCGGGGTA
>QQUB01000003.1 GCA_008501835.1 Bacteroidota bacterium | reverse complement strand
CCCGGGCAGGTCACTGAAGTTTAGATCTTCCATATTTGAGAAACGGGCAAATTCATCAGTAAATTTAAGCCTGACCGTCTTCAGAGCACCATTCCTGTGTTTGGCAATGATGAACTCCGCAACATTTTTGAGCGACATCCCTTCCTCATCTTCCAGGATCTGGTAATACTCCGGACGATAAATAAATCCAACAATATCCGCATCCTGCTCGATAGAACCGGACTCCCTCAAATCCGAGAGTACGGGTCGTTTACTTCCTCCCCTGGTCTCCACCGCACGGCTAAGCTGTGACAATGCAATCACCGGAACATTCAGCTCTTTGGCCAGACCTTTGAGCGACCTGGAAATGGCACTCACCTCCTGTTCACGATTTCCTTTTTGGTTATCAGAACCTCCGCTCATCAACTGAAGATAGTCGATCACGATCAGGGAAATATCATGCTGCATCTTCAACCTCCTGGCCTTGGCACGGAGTTCGAAGACGTTGATACCCGGGGTATCATCAATAAAAATCGGCACCTCACTCACGTTTTCAATAGCAGACTGCAATTGCTGCCATTCATAATCCTCCAATTGTCCGGTACGCATTTTAGAACCGGAAATCTCTGCTTCAATGGAAATAACCCTTTGTGCCAACTGAAGACTGGACATCTCCAGAGAGAACAGTGCAACAGGCTTATTAAACTCCATGGCTGCATTCTTCGCCGCGGACAAAACAAAACTGGTTTTACCCATACCGGGTCTTGCAGCGATAATGATAAGGTCAGAATTCTGCCAGCCGGAAGTTACCCTGTCCAGGTCGACAAATCCGGTTGGAACTCCTGTCAAACCATCCTCACGGTCTTTGAGTTCCTCGATTTGCTTAAGGGCTTTGGAAGCCAGTGAACTCATACTATCGTAGGAACGGCTGAGGTTCTGCTGGGTAATATTAAACAACCCTTGTTCTGCGTGATCTAGCAATTCGAAAACATCCGTTGTATCTTCAAAAGCATCTTTGATGATCTTGGTAGACACGGTGATCAACTCTCTCTGGATATGTTTTTGGGAAACGATCCTGGCGTGATATTCAATATTGGCGGCAGAGGCTACGCGATTGGTAAGTTCTGCCAGGTAGGCAGGTCCACCGGCAGCTTCGAGGTCCCCTTCTTTTTTGAGTTCCTCCATTACCGTGAGCAAATCGATGGGTTGCATACGCTCAAAAAGCCGCAACATGGCTTTATAAATAAGCTGGTGAGCATCCAGGTAGAAACTTTCCCATCGAATGATATCCATTACCGTTGTCAAGGCATCTTTTTCAAGCATTATAGCTCCAAGAACCACCTCCTCCAGGGGTACAGCCTGAGGTTGTACCTTTCCGAATACATAATCAGAAAGATCCGCACTTTGATTGCGTCTCTTCATTCGGAAATCACTTTTGGCAGGTGTCTTTTTTTTCTCAGCCATAAAAACTTACAAATTTTGCCTCTTGATAAAAAACAGGGGAATCGAAAAGGATATAAAACAACTTCTAACAAAACTACAGGTAATTTCTGAAGAATAGAAATTCTTTTTTTTCACCAATGTGGAAAATGGATTCTTCAATGTGGAAAAATTTTTGATTTATGGATTTTAAAACAAGGATTTGATCTCCAAATGAATTTCCGATCAAAAAAGGAATAAAAAATTTGTGGATAACTTTTTGAGATCGATATTGTTTCTATTTCCTGTCCTAAAGAACCTAATGGTGTACATCTTGCAAAATACAGACATTTAATAGACACATTTCATCTGCATTTTTCAGATTTTTGTAATTCAAATAAATACAATACTCATGAATAAGTTTTTTGGACTAGTAGCAATTCTGGCGATATTCATTGCCTGGCAATACCCCGGAAATAATGACCAATGGAAAAACAAGATAGCCCCCTCTTTACTTCTAAAACTTGAAAACGGATCTGCGGAGGAATTTATCGTTGTCCTCACTGATCAGGTTAACCTCAACCAAAGCAGATTGATTCACAATAAAACTCAGAAAGGGACATACGTTTACCAAAAACTCAGAAAACATGCTGAAGCTTCCCAGAAAGGTATTCTGAACCTGCTTCAGGAAAGAGGATCTGCCTACAAATCCTTTTTCATCGTCAATGCTGTGTACAGCAAAGGTGACCTTGAACTGGTAAGGTCTCTCGCCTTACGAAGTGATGTCAGAGCGATCGAAGATAACCCACAGGTACAAATAGAGCGTACATCTACCGGAGGTGATTCCGGAAATATGAGGGAAGGTATTGAGTGGGGTATCGAAAAGATCGGAGCGGATCAGGTTTGGGAAATGGGCTACAATGGCCAGGGAGTGATCGTAGCAGGAGCAGATACTGGTGTAGAATGGGATCATCCAGCCATAATGGAAAGTTACCAAGGATGGGATGCAGATGGTGTAGATCATAATTACAGCTGGTATGATGCTGTTCATGAGATCAGTCCTCTGCACAATGACACCATCATCAGCCCAACCAATAATCCTTGTGGTCTCAGTTCAACAGTTCCATGTGATGATCACAACCACGGAACCCATACAGTAGGTACTATGACCGGTGACGATGGCATGGGCAACCAGATAGGTGTTGCACCAGGCGCCAAATGGATCGCCTGCAGAAATATGGAACGTGGCTGGGGCAGCCCGGCCACTTATATTGAGTGTTTCGAATGGTTTTTGGCACCAACCGATGTCAATGGTGAAAATGCAGACACGTCTAAGGCACCGCATGTAATCAATAACAGTTGGGGATGCCCTCCAGTAGAAGGCTGCAACCCTGACAATTTCTCTGCCATGGAAACCACTATCAGCAATATTAAATCTGCCGGAGTGGTGGTCGTCGTTTCCGCCGGGAATAGTGGCTCCTCTTGTGGATCCATTTCGAATCCGGCAGCCATCTTTGAACCCTCCTTTACCATTGGTGCATTCAGGTCTAATGACACTATTGCCAATTTCAGCAGTCGCGGACTGGTGAGTGTGGATGAGAGTTTCAGGATGAAACCTAACGTTGCTGCTCCCGGAGTTGGAGTACGTTCCTGTGTCCGGGGCGGAGGATACTCTACCTGGAATGGAACGAGTATGGCTGGTCCGCATGTTGCAGGTATGGTGGCATTGATGATATCTGCTAACCCGGCCCTGGCTGGTGAAGTGGATATTATAGAGGATATCATTGAGGCTACAGCCATCCCAATGGTTGCAGAACAGGATTGTAATGATATTGCCGGAGATGCGGTTCCAAACCCGGTTTACGGTTATGGCCGTATTGATGCATTGGCTGCGGTGGAGCAAGCATTGCTTTACACCACCATCGAAGATCCTGCTGCACCAAACTCACTGACAGTTTTTCCGAATCCTTTTAGTGATCAGATCGAACTAAATATGAATAACCTGACAGAAAAGGTTGTTTTGAGCATTTTTTCAGCGGATGGAAAATTAATGATAATCAGGTCATATGAGCCACAGGCATTTGTGAATGACCAGATTGATACCGGTAGCCTTCCAAAAGGTATGTACTTTTATCAATTGAGTGGAAAAAACGTGCTGGAGAGTGGCAAATTGGTAAGAGTGGATTAAAAGGACCGATCAAGAATGGACATAAAATAAAAAAGGTCAGGAAAATCAATTCCTGACCTTTTTCTAAACCGCTTAATGATTTAAGACATTTACTGTCTAAAATACACTCATATAACGATTTAGATTTTGAGAAAATTATACCAAAAGAGGTATAATTTGAAATAATTATGCTCTTTCTCTCATCGCATTGTCATACATTTTCTGCAATTTTTTACGTGCGAAGAAAATGCGGCTTTTTATGGTACCCAATGGCGAGTCGAGCTCTTCAGCGATTTCATCGTATTTGAATCCCTGATAAGCCATCATAAACGGTTTGCGAAAATCATCAGGTAATACATCCACCATTTTCATAAGTTCCTTATAGTTGATGTTACCTTCGCCATCATTCTCAACAGCATTACTGCCGGAATTGAGGTAATAATTATTCGGTGTCTGATCGATGATGAGATTGCGACGCATTTTCTTTCTGTAATTATTGATAAAAATGTTACGCATAATAGTAATGGACCAGGCCTTGAAATTTGTCCCCTGATTGTATTTGTCAGCGTTTGTGATTATTCTCAAAGCAGTGTCCTGATACAGATCCTCAGCATCATCCATGTTTCCGGTCAATTTGAGTGAAAAAGCTCTCAAAGAACTACTGATCTTGTCTAGTTGATCCTGAATTTGGTTTTGCAATTGAATTATCATAGTCGGTGATTTTGTGATTATTTTTAACAAATCTAAATAATAATATGGTTTTTTGCAAAAAAAATTTTCTATTTAGACTAATTTTTACCGTAAATTGTAGTTAAATGGACAAATTTGGTGTAAAACGGGCCTAAATTGTAAAAATTTTTAACAATGTTCAACCTTTTTGTAAGTAAAGTTGTACAAAATATAGATGCCTTTTTTTCAAAAAGGATGCTTAGGTCATTACATTTTAACAAAACGTTATGAAACGACCGTGATATTTTAATCATATGACTGAATAATCCTGGAGGATCAAGTGTAAACTTGAAGTGAAAAGAACCAGGAAGCGGGTGGGAAGGCCAGTATGATTAATTAATATTATGGGAGAGCGAAGCGGTTATTTCTGTGCAGAAAATTTTCTGCATTTTTTACCGCAGAAAATTTTTAAACAGATGAAAAAAATCGAAACTCAGCCACAAGACTACCTTCCAGCTAACCTTAGGTATCTTAGAAAACAATTTGGACTCAGTCAGGAAGTATTTGCTGAAAAGATCGGTTTAAACCGTGGAAATATCGCTTCGTATGAAAATGGTTCCTGTCAGCCAAAAATCTGCAACCTGAAGAATTTCTCCAAGTTCTTCCAGGTCTCCATTGGTGACCTTACCAGCTCTGACCTTCGAAAACTCGGAGCCTACGAAAATGCAATAAACAATTTCAATAAAAAATCTGTCTGGGAAATTGAGGTAATCGACACCTACCTCACCAAAGCACAGGAAACAGAACGTCTCCTCGAAAGCCTGCAAACCACTTTCGCCATAACAGCGTCTAAAATAAATGAACTACCAAGTGATATTCAGTTTCTCCTGCTGAATTACCAACAAATGTATAAAGCATCTAAAAAGATCGTAGCCACGCACAAAGATCTGTTGGAATATTTGAAACAGAAATCTATTGAGAAGGGGTATTGAACAGTTGGCAGTCTTCAGTCTTCAGTCAGCAGTACCAGTCTTCAGTCAGCAGTCCTCAGTCAGCAGTCCTCAGTCAGCAGTCTGTAGTAGACAGGATACAACAAGCAGGTTGTGTTTGAGGAATTAGTCTTAATTGGAATTCCTCCGGTCTTTGTTAAAATCACTCAAGCCTTATTTCCTTATTCCCTCTATTCCCTTGCCTAATGACAATCCCAGTGATACATGATCCTGGAAAAATCCTTCTTTATCAGGTCCTCTTCCGAAATGAAAAAGTTGGCCGTTCCCATATCTCCCCACATACTTTCGATCTCTACGTCGGTATCCATCTGGAAAAGCAATAACATAGGTTCCTCTTCAGTTCTGGGGTCTGTTTGGGCAAAATGAGCGTAACCTCCGATTTTATGACCTTCGGAGCTTACAGATTCATTATACATACCATAAACGTCCCATTTTGCATCGCCGAACTGTTCAAAGAAATCTTCGGAAAAATGCTTCTTAAAACCAATATCCGTGACCGGAACAATTTCATTGGCTTTTTCAAAGACCATTTTAAAGCAATTCTCTGCATAAACCGGCAATTCCTCATATTCCCTCAAATCGGAAAAATCAGTCTTGAGTTGGGCTTCATCTTCTACCACTTCAGGGAAAAACAATACCCGGAATTTTTCCTGATCGAAAAGATCATCATCATTTTGACCAAAATCAAAATCATCATAAATGTAAAACTGAACGATTCCTTTATCAGGAAATGGTGGCATGGCAGGAATTTCTGCAAAATTGATCTGGGCCAGAAAGAACAACTGCTCTCCTTCCGGAGTACAAGGGAATTCGGTGTCCTTAGGCAAATAGGGCTCTCCACCGAATTTACTGTTCCACAATTTCAGTCCGTCCTCTTCGACCGGCTCAATTTCAATAAACTCTGTTTTCGAATCAATCAATTGATCCTTAAAAGGTAATATTTCTTCGGGTAAATAATATGACATTTCCATACGGCAAATATAAAAGCCTTTTAGCAAGGTTCATTACTTTTTGCAAAACTGTTTAACTTTAAGGTTCCAGATTTGTTAGGATGCTAAACAGACTCAAACAAATTACCCGAACATGAAAGTTTCCGTTTTCAGAAAGGCACATTTCAACGCAGCTCACAGGCTCTATAACCCCAATTGGTCAGATCAAAAGAACCAGGAGGTTTTTGGCCTGTGTAATAATGCCAATTATCATGGCCATAACTACGAACTGGAAGTGAAAGTTACCGGCGAAGTTGATCCGGAAACAGGATATGTGATCGACATGAAAATTTTAAAAGATCTGATCTACCAGGAGATTGAATTGCGGTTTGATCATAAAAACCTCAACCTGGATACCGAAGAATTCAAAAACCTGATCCCCTCCGCTGAAAACATCTGTTACGTAATCTGGAAAATTTTACGTGAAAAGCTCCCGGAAAAATTCGATCTCATGATCAGACTATATGAAACACCGAGAAATTTTGTAGAGTACCCAGCCTAAACCAGAAACCAGCAACCATATATTATGCCTTCGGCGAACGTTTCAACAATCTTACCGTTTTGAGCGTCTTGCCTGTTCCATCTGACATTTCAACAAGATAAAGGCCATCCGGGATAGTTGTTATATCATATTTTTTTCCCCTTTCCGCTGCAAAGGTTTTGATCCGCTGGCCTATACTATTGTATACGGTAAGCTCCTTAACCATTTGATTGGGAGTCAATTCAAAATAATCGCGAGCAGGATTTGGAAAAACCTTTACATTTCGGATGATAACTGCTTCTTTCAGTTGTCTATGGCTTACGCTGATATAAAAAACCATGGTTTCCAACACCTTGGTTTGGTCATTGGCGTCAACGATATCGATAGCATAAGTCGCAGTACCGGCACGACCGTTTGGATAAATATAAATAGACAAATCAAACGTCTCATCAGGCTGGAGCAACAAAGGCATTACATAATCATTATCGGTATAGCCGTTTTCATCCGCCAGGTAGTAGTTATCGCGGTCAGAAATTTCTGCCTGCCATTCAAAAGGCTGGTCCCACAAAGTCTGGCGCCATTTTATTTCAACAGGAGCGTTGGTGGTATTGGATATTTTACCGGGCAATTCGAGTTCTGCGCTGAAATCTGAAAGATCAGTCACTACATGCTGTTCGACAATTTCAGGTGTGGCTTTGATCTGCTGGGCAGACAAAGAAAGAGAGAAAATCATAAAAATAAGTGCCGGTAAAATATATTTCATAAGCCTTGTTTTTAAGCTGATACTACCGCAAAATTGACACAAAAAACTCGCAATGTCAACCTGTTTAATAATTCCTTAACGCAAAAGGATCACTTTGCGGGTCAGAATTCCCTGAGGCGTCTGAACCTTTAAAAAATAAACTCCGGAGGGCAAATTAGTGGTTTCAAATACTCCCTTATACTGCTCATTATGCACGGAAACACCCTCTGACACAACCCTTATGCGTTGATCTGTTGACAACAGTTCAAAGGTTGTAACCGACTCGCTCAACCCCGAAAACTCAAAGTACAAATGGTCACCTGAAACAACTGGATTAGGGTAAACCAACAAATCTTCTAAAGCCAAAGCATTATCAAGTGCAGTTATTGGCTCACCATAAGCAAATGGTTCATTTTTTTCGATTCCAAATTCACCACCTGTAAAAATGATATTGCCATCAGCATCCTGAAGGTAATAAAACCCATAGCCGTACTGGCAACACAATCCATCACCATAATCATCGAGAATACGGAAATTATAACATCCGTCACCCGGCAACTGGATCTGTTCGGAAATGGTCTGATTATCTCCATAGGCGCCAGGATCTGAAGGGGATCCTGTTTGAGTACCCCCGCCATTTTCTCCTACATTTTCATTACCTCCTGTAGCAATTACCCAGCCATTCTCATCGGTAATCTCCCAAAATATATCAAACCCAAAAGCATCGGTTTTTAATTCGAGAAAAACGACATCTGTAGCACTTGGAGGAGCCATTTGAAAAGCTGTACTGATCTCATTGTTGTCATAATTCTCATCTCCCTGATCATTAGGTTGATGAACGGAAACGTGGATATAGTTATCCTCACCCAAAATCCCATCAAAATTAATCCCGGGCAAAGTCATTTCTTCTGTATCAAAAGTATTCAGGTAACCGGTCCAATTATAAGTATGGGTCACTCCTTCATTGATCCTGTATTCAATTTCCAGGGCAGAAAGAGGTTGATTACCATCATTTCGGAAGGTGAAACTTGGTGCAATGTAATCACCGCAAATGATCTCTGGAGAAGGTAATAATAATGCATTGGCATCATGAGCATTCTGTACGGTGAAGTCCGGGAAAACGGAAACCCCATTTAAAATTTGCTGATGGGACGCCTCCGTAATAAAGATGACCAATTCCATATTAGGAGAATCGAAAGGCACTTCGCGATATTCTGCCGGCAGTTGATAGGTAAAGGTACGCGCCTCGAAATGCCCCTGCCCGGTCACATAAATAGGATCACCCCACTGCCCGGTAATCATATCTCTCAACAGGTGGTTGTGTTCATAATTCACACCTTCATTTCCTCCCGTTTGCGGGCCATAAACCCTATTCTGTAAAACAGCAACGTTAAGGAAGTTGGTGGCATTCACATTGCCGGTATAGTAAAATTCGACAAGGATCTCAATTTCATTGGTTTCATAATCTACAGTAGCTTCAGCAGCCACATTAACCAAAGCACTT
>QQUB01000369.1 GCA_008501835.1 Bacteroidota bacterium | reverse complement strand
GAGAAGGCACAGAGGTCACAAAGATTTAGTTGAAAGACTATCGAAAAACCCCGAATACAAAGTGTAAGGACAACTACAGATCATTAACTGGACAGAATGGGTTTCAAATGGTTTAAGTAGTTTTTTAGAACTCTGTGTTCACTGTGCCTTCTTTGTGTCCCCTGTGGTTAAAGCTATTTGTTACATTGTATCTATTCATAAAACTAGTTTTTCCACAACCAAAATTATTTCAACACCTTTACTTTCACACCCATTCTAAATTGCCTTCCCGGTCCGGGTTCATAGTATCTTCCTCCAAATGCATTGATCCTGATATTGTCGAAATATTCAACATCTAACAGGTTCTCTATATGAAAATAAGGTGTCACTTCGAATTTAGATTTTTTGAAGGTATGGAATGCTGAGAAATCCAAAAGGGAAAAAGCCTTCACTTCTTCCGTATTGGCATTATCTGCCCACATAGCTCCGTAATGTTGTCCGCTTAAGCTGGCATTAATAAAGGAATGATCTGTCTCCACTCGCCAGGACAACATATTTGCGGGAATTCCCGGCAATTGTAATTGGGAAAAATCTGTTCCATCAACATTGTATTCTTCAAACTTGAAATCGGACCATGTGTAGGAAATCTGAGTCGATAAAAATGGTAGCCACCGTTTAGAATGAGCTAATTCGATTCCTGTTCTGCTGGTCTTTCCGCTGTTGTTGTAAAAGGTCCTTCCTGGGAAATCTTCCAATTCGTAGGGTAGGATCTCATCTTTAACCTTGATGTCGAACCAAGTGAGTTCAAAAAGGTTATTACGCCAGTTGCCTTTGATTCCAAATTCCAGCGTTGCTGAAGATTGAGGAGATAGTTCTTCATTAAAACCACCCGCTCCTGTAGGGTTCGCCGACAATTCACTCAGCGTAGGTGTTTCGAAAGCCGTTCCATATCGGCCGACCAATGTAATGTCAGAAGTCAAAAATATTCCCACACCGGTACTGAAATTCACATTGGACAAATTAATCTCTCCGGAATCATCCCCGTCTTCCAGGAAATGATCCTGATTTTTTAATTGATTAATATCCAACCGCACACTTTGCTCTGCAAACCATCTGGTGAAAGTCCATTTCCCGATTGCATACAAGGCTTGATTGTTGAATCGCTCCGTCTGGTCCAGGGTTTGATCACCCTGCTCGCCTTGCAGGTTTCGGAACCTTTTTCGGTCATCACTTTGAAATGCAAGATCATAGCCGACCAAATAATTGGCCACGAGGTTTTCCCCAATATTCTTATAAGTAAACTGGCCTCCCTGTCCATAATAGAATCGATCGAGATCAATGACACCTCCAAACTCAAAAGGCAATCGGCCATCAAATGTCCTTTGGTTGGCAAAGCCATAGAGTTTTAGATTAGATCGATCTCCCAAATTTTTATCAAAAGACAGGTTTCCTTTTAATTGAGTAACCGCTTCCCCTGCTTTATATAAGACATTCGCTTCTCTTGCCTGCCGTCTGTCTTCGGATACATCTTCTAACTTTAACCCTCCCGGATCATCACCCACCGGAGCATTGGTGTAGTTTAATGTGCCGGACAACTGCGAACTTTCATTGATGTTCCATGTCCAGCCACCATGAAAAACATTATTCTCAAATCCGCTTTGTTCCCGATATCCTTCTGCTTTGGCATGACTCCCGTGAAGGATAGCCTGGAATTTTTCTCCGGAAAATCCATAAGCAGCATCATACCGCTGAATCCCAAAAGAGCCCAGGCCAGCATTCAATTCCACAAATCCGGTGTCGATTTCCTGTTGGGAATTTATATAAATGACTCCCCCTGAGGCATTGCCGTAAAGGCTGGAAGCCGCTCCACGGACCACTTCGACTTTGTCCATAACATACAGGTCCAGATTATCCAGCTGTCCTTGTCCGTCCGGAGTGGTTTCCGGGACGCCATCCACAACTATTTTGATTCCCCGAATACCAAAGGCACTTCTTGCTCCGAACCCCCGAATGGCTATTCGCAGATCCTGAGCATAATTGTTGGCATTCATGGCAAATAAACCCGGTGTGCCGGAGATTAGAGGTTTCAATCCAATACCTGTATTGTCTGACAATTTTGGTTTTAACAGCGAAACAGGCATTGCCGAACTTTGAAAATTTGAACTCAACTTCACCGCTTCGATCTGTATGGGTTCCAGATCATACTTAATAGTGTCTGAAGCAGATTCCTGAGCATCCAGCTTGCCGATCGCACAAAAAATTAAAAGGAATGTTAGTAGCCGGGATGTGTCCATTTACGGATTATTTTAATTACACAAAGTTAATCAACCGCAGTAAAACAAAAATTTCTAATTTAAGTGCCTGAAAGGAAAATCATTCAAAGATGAAAAATACAATTTTGGCCTTAATTAACCAGAAAATATGGCTGGTAATATTCTGTTTTTTATGTCTACATTCATGTGAGGAAACGGACCAACAAACAACCATTGAAAAACCCAACATTGTACTTATATTCAGTGACGATCAAAATTTCCAAACGATCAATGCTTTGGGAAACCAGGAGATCCATACTCCCAACCTCGACAGACTTGTGGATATGGGCACCACCTTTTCGCATGCTTACAATATGGGCTCCTGGACCGGGGCTGTCTGTGTACCCTCCCGCACCATGATGGTCACCGGAAGATCTGTTTGGGATGCCAGAAAAATAATCCCTGAAATTAAAAGCGATTCTTCCGTCGCTGCCCAAACATGGCCAATGTTAATGAAAAGCGCCGGTTACGAAACATATATGACTGGAAAGTGGCACGTAGTGCCCAAACCGGAAGAAGTATTTGACAAAGTAATGCATGAGCGGCCTGGCATGCCCGGGGATGCATGGATAAATGGAAATTTGCAACCTAAATTTAAAGCATTTGACGCAGGCGAACTCACCTGGGATGAAATAATGCCCGTTGGTTATAACCGGCCAAAAACGCCGGATGATATGACGTGGTCCCCTTATGACACTACACACGGCGGCTATTGGGAAGGCGGAATGCACTGGAGCGAAGTCTTGAAAAACGATGCTATTGGTTTCATTGAAAAAGCTAAAAACAAAGCAGAACCATTTTTTATGTACCTCGCCTTTAATGCCCCTCATGATCCACGACAGGCTCCGAAGGAATTCATCGATCTTTATGATCCGGAAACATTATCTGTTCCGGAAAATTTCCTGCCTGAGCACCCATTCAAAGAAGCCATGGGATGCAGTGGAAAACTGCGTGATGAAGCTCTGGCTCCCTTTCCGCGAACGCCTTTTTCCATTCAAAAAAACAAACAGGAGTATTATGCAATTATCACTCATATGGATGCCCAGATCGGACTAATAATAGATGCTCTGGAATCATCCGGCAAAATGGATAATACCTACATTTTTTTCACTTCCGACCACGGCCTGGCAATGGGACAGCATGGATTATTGGGCAAACAAAGCCTTTATGATCATAGCATTCGGGTTCCGTTAATTGCCATCGGAAAAGATATTCCCCAAAAGCAAACCATAGATCACGATGTATACCTTCAGGACATCATGGCTACATCACTGGAGCTGGCAGAAGTGGAAAAACCAGCGCACATCTTTTTCCACTCACTGATGGACCTGGCAAAAAATAAAAGGGAAGAAAGTTACTATCCTTCGATCTACGGAGCATACACAAATACGCAGCGCATGATCCGCAAAAATGGCTTAAAACTTATTGTACTTCCCAAGGCAGAAAAAGTTATGCTATTCGATCTGAAAAAAGACCCTCTAGAAATGAATGATCTGGTAGAATTGGAGGAATATCAGCCTACTGTCACAGACTTATTTGAGGAGTTGATCGCCCTTCAGAAGGAATTAAATGATGATCTTGATCTGAATGAATTTTTTGAGGAAATAAAAAATCCATCAAAACAATAATTCCATTTCCAGGCCTTCCGGAATTGCAAAATTGATATATTTAAACTAACTTTGTTTTTCAAAGTACTTTACAAATGGAATCATCAAATCAAAAACACCTGGAGACATTGGGGGAGATCCGTAGCATGATGGAGCGCTCTTCCCGCTTCATTTCATTAAGTGGATTATCAGGTGTTATGGCTGGAATATTTGCACTTGCAGGAGCAGGAATGGTATACTGGTATCTTGACATGGTACCTTTCGAACACAAGAGGCCGTATTATGTTGCTGCCACTCAATCCTCGAAATGGGGAATGGATTATGCTACCTTCTTTTTGTTGATTGGCGGACTGGTTTTGTTGTTAGCCATAACTTTCGGTATTTTTTTCACGGTTCGGAAAGCAAGAAAAAAAGAATTGCCTGTTTGGGATTCCCTGACCAGAAGATTACTTTTAAACCTGGCTATTCCGTTGTTTGCCGGTGGAGTATTTTGTTTTGGGATGATGTTCCATGGTATAGTAGGGTTTATTGCCCCGGCAACATTGATCTTTTATGGTTTAGCCCTGGTTAATGCAAGTAAATACACATTGAACGACATCCGTTTTCTTGGCTATAGTGAAATCCTGTTAGGATTAATCGCCCTGTTCCTTCTGGGTTTCGGCCTGGAATTTTGGGCTATTGGATTTGGCGTGTTGCACATCGTTTATGGAATGGCCATGTATCTGAAATACGAGCGAGTTTAAATGGAAAAAATTATTAAAGGCTTACAGAAGAGTTTCGATCATCGCATCAGGCTCGGCATCATGTCGGTTCTGATGGTCAATGACCGGGTGGATTTCAACAGCCTGAAAGAAGTACTGGAAGTGACGGACGGCAATCTGGCCAGCCATCTCAAAGCGCTCGAAAAAGAAAGCTATATCGAAGTGCGCAAACAGTTC
This sequence comes from Bacteroidota bacterium, assembly GCA_008501835.1. Taxonomy (GTDB): domain Bacteria; phylum Bacteroidota; class Bacteroidia; order Chitinophagales; family Saprospiraceae; genus BCD1. The sequence goes on along the minus strand of QQUB01000369.1, from coordinate 4,171 downwards.
ATTGGCCGGAAACCGAATACTTCCTATGCGGCAACGGAGATAGGGAAGAAGGCATTCAATGAGCATTTGAATGCGCTGGAGCAAATTTTGAATTTGAGGAAGTAGGAGCCAGGAATTGAAACATATAGTCACATAGAGCACATAGTTTTTATGTTCTATGTGACTTTGTGTTAAAAAATCAATTATCACGAAACGACCACCATCGTTTCAATTTTTTTATTATTTAACTTTGAAATACAAAGTACTTTTAAATATGACAATTAACACCTTAATTATTGAACGAAAACTACCAGCCTTTCAATTACGAGGCTGGATTATGGAAATGTTGTTCCGCTGGTCCTATCCTGTTTATGGAGCGATTTTCAAATGGAAGCGCCCTTCGTGGGTATGGACAAAACAACAACTGGGAAAATTCCCAACCGGAAGTTTAGGACGGGAGGTTTTTAAATTTCTGGACAACAATGGTTTTGACATGCTGCCCAAATTTGAAGACCACGATGTTTTGCATGTGCTTTTTGGTTACAGCAGCCATGTGATCGATGAAGTCAGAATGCAGTTTTGCCTGTTCGGAAACGGTAAGCGGTCACTTTATCTATTTGGTGTGATTATTATCGGTTGGTTGGCCTTTCCAGAATGCTGGCAATTATTCAGGCAAGCAATCCAAAAAGGAAAACAACTTAATCCAATACATCACTGGAAATTTGAACATCTGCTCAGAGAACCAGTGCATCTGCTTCGAAATTGTATGCAGGGTTTGCCTAATGAAAATACACCCCTTTTTATTTAACTGAAAACCAGAAAAATGAAGCTTATTAATCATTCAGCCTCCATTTTGCGCCCCTCCCCAAAACAAAAAATCTTATATCTGCTGGTATTAAGCACCCTTTTTAACGGATTGATGTTGATGTTCAGGCTTTACAAAACAGAGGCTCTGGGGATGCCCTATGACTGGCACGTTTCAAAAGTAACCGGCAGCCCATGGATTTTCATGTTCCTGGTTTGGAATCTTTTCCTTGCCTGGATACCTTTTCTGATCGCCTACAACCTGGAGGGTATTCATAATCGCTTTGGAAGAATCCTTAGCATACCGGCATTGTTACTTTGGTTATTGTTTCTCCCCAATGCGCCTTACATTATTACAGACCTGATTCACCTCAGGGTACGTCCGCCCTTACCACTTTGGTATGATACCACCATGCTTTTTGCCTTTGCATGGACGGGCATGATGCTGGGGTTCTTTTCTCTTTTGTACGCCCGGTATTATTGGGAAAAATTCATTCATCAAAAGACTACCGGTTTATTTGTTTTTGGGTCACTGGCTATGTGCAGTCTTGGAATTTACATCGGCAGGTTCCAGCGATGGAACAGTTGGGATATTCTTGTAAACCCCGGCAGCCTTTTACAGGATGTTTTCCAAATAATGATAAACCCATTCGAGAACCTGAGGTACTTCGGCATCACCTTCATCTTTTTCTGCCTTTTGTCACTGGGCTATTTAATGTTCAAAACTTTAATCAAACATCATGAATAATTCCAATTTACTGAAAATATTAGCCATCGTTTCCGGGCTACTTGTGGCTTTCTTATTCTGGCATGAACCCTGGGGTTTAAACACTTTTTTGCTCAGTCTGTTCCTTGTTGCAGTCTGTATTGCCAATAAAGGTTTTTCGGAAATTACCGGCCCGCTGATGATCCTTTCAATCGGCACATTATTATCCTCTATTCTTATCGTGGTAAACAATTCGGACTATGCCAAAACTACCTGGGTTATCTCCCTCATTTTATGGATGGGATTTCAACAAAAACTGCCAGTCAAATCATTTTTGAATGCGGGGGTTCTTGGAGTGGTCAATTTTTTTGAGTCCCCGTTTAGAATCTTCGCACCTTCGGGCGACGGACAAAAACAGTCTTTCTGGAAATCATTTTGGAGGAAAACCACTTTGCTGGCCATTCCAATAGGTTTGTTAGTTACTTTCTACCTGATTTACTACAAGGCTAACGCCAAGTTTGCTCAATTCAGTGATAAAGTCTTTGATGTTTTCCAAAGGTTTCCTGAAATTGATATCGATCCAAATCTGGTCATTTTAATCCTGACAGGAATTATGCTTTTTGGCGGGATATTTTTCCACTCCGGTCTCAATGAGTTCTTTCATAAACGGGAGGAACCTCTGTCAGAGAACCTGACGAGGAAAAGAAGGAAGATCCAGGATTATTTTGCCAACATCAACACCTTGAGTTTAAAGAAAGAATACCGGATTGGAGTCCTGGTTCTGGCATTGCTCAACCTGCAATTATTGATTGTAAATATTATCGACATCATTTACGTTTGGTTCTCTTTCGAAGAAAGAAGTGCTCCGGAACTGAGTCAGTTTGTTCATGAAGGTACTTCTCTGCTGATCCTGGCTATTGTTTTGGCCATGGCAGTCATTTTATGGTTCTTTCGGGGAAACATCAATTTCCTGTCTGGTAACAAATTCATCAAACAACTGGTCTATGCCTGGATCATCCAAAATGCATTACTGACGCTTTCTGTGGGTATGAGAAATTTTCATTACATCCAGGCTTACGGACTTGCTTATAAAAGGATTGGAGTATTTTTCTTCCTGGCTCTGGTTATTTATGGATTATGGACGCTCAAAGAAAAAGTCCAGGCACCTAAAACGTTTTTTTACCTGCTGCAAAAAAACGCATGGTTTTTGTATTTCACGTTACTGGTTTTTTCAAGTATTAACTGGAATGTCGCCATTACCAAGTTCAACTTATCGAAAAACCCTGAAAAAGGTATCGACAGTTACTTTTTGATCAATGTGGTTCCGGATCACAATTTGTTTGTACTGTTGGAAAATGAAGAAAAACTCCTCAAGGGTGCTACGAAAGATAAAAATGAGTTAAGGAATAACCTGGAACGGAAGAAGGCATGGTTTTTAGAAGCCCGGGAATATCGAACGTGGAAATCTTTCAATTTTCCGGATTGGAGGAATGAGCGGTATTTAAAAAAAGGGAACATCACTTCAAAATGAGGATGGGTAAGCTGAAGCAAAAGCATAGGACGTACCTACGGCACTTAATCATTCTCGCCGGTTGAGGTTACCCATATTGACGTCCCGATGGGACTTTATATCCCTGATGCCGTCAGGTACCTCATCCCGGTAATCCCCGGCTGGAACCAATACTGGTTTGGTGCCGTAGGTACCAAATGCTTTTGCGGATTTAGCTTATTATACTTCACAGCTATTGCGCTTCAACAGCTGATACTCTCCCTGTTTTTTAAAGTCCCGGATCGATAAGCCGGTATATTTCTTGAAGGTTTTGGAGAGGTGACTGACATCGGTGAAGCTCAGTTCTTCAGCGATTTCGGTGAGGGTGTAATCTGAATTGAGTAACCGGATTTCAACCAACTTCAACTTGGCTTTGATGATGTACTCTCTCAAAGACATATTGACTTTTTTCCGGAAAAATTCACTCAGGTAAGTAGGAGACAAAAGGAACGTTTTGGCCAGTTGTTCGACCTTTAATAATTGTGGCTCGCTAATATGCTCATTGATATAACTGAGTAACCTGTTTACCCGCTCATCAGAACCTTTTGATTCCTTTATTTCAAAAAAGGAACTTCGCTTGATATTGCGAAGCAGTACCTCCAGAATACTGGTCATCAAACTCTTGATCAATGCATCTGACCCGGTTCCATAGTTTCTGTTTTCTTTTAGAATCAAATCAATCAAGGTGTAGATGTGCTGTCGGTCGAGTTCGTTATGGATGACATCTCCGGGTAATTGATTGTAGTTGGATAAAATATAAGCAGCCTCCTTGAACCATTCATGTTGGTTTAATGCCTCACGTGAATTGGTATGAAAAAAATCTGACGTGAATTTTAAAAATACGAACCGGGTGGGCTGTTCAATCTGGAAAGAATGACATTTCAAAGGTGGCAATAAGAACAAACTGCCTTCCTGGTAATCATAAAAATTGTAATTGATACATTGTGTTCCTGAGCCTTGTTTGATCAAAACCAATTCAAAGAAGTTATTCTTGACCGGCCGCTGCCTCCACTCTTTCAACTCCAATTCTTGTATTTCAAAAGGTTTATATGCTTCTAAAACCTGCATTTCTGTGTATTTTTCAACAAATTTATATAAAATCACAGCTCATAAGCTAATTCGACAGCTCAAAA
>QQUB01000737.1 GCA_008501835.1 Bacteroidota bacterium | reverse complement strand
CCAATGGCAATCCTCAAATTCAAACGAAATGGGCATTTAACAAAAACTGGCTCAAAATCAGCCGTGACGGTTACCTTTTCAAAGGATATACTTCTACTAACGGAGTGATATGGAAACTGGAATTCCAATCATTTGTATTCATGAACGAGTGTCTCTTTGTAGGTCCTGCCATGCATAGTAATGTTGATTACACCACAACCACTGCCGTATTGAGCAATGTGAACTTTGGTGGTGGAGCAGGAATGCTGCAATCAGCAGTCAATGTTGAAGAAGGAGATATTCAAGAAAACATCGACAGAACAGGAAATGCTACAGAATCCTTGCCACAATTTGCACAGGAAAGCGATGTGGAGGAAGTTACCTTACGTCCTAACCCAGTTGAGAATTGGTTGGAAATTGATCTGCCACAAGGATTTGGCGAGCAGGTTCAACTCAGCATCATAGATATGAACGGAAAAGTTGTTTACACTGAAAATGTTGAAAATGAGGTTTCTATTTTGGCATTGGATGTTGCTGCTTTGAATTTGAGCAAAGGCACTTACATTTTGAACCTGAGATCAGAGAATCAGAATGTGACCAAGCGCTTTGTTAAAGCTCAGTAATTTTACGATACGATATAAATAGTTTTGTGATCCCGACTCCGGAATAAATGCCGGAGTCGGGATTTTTTTTGTTCGCTTCCTTTTTCAAACCATTGACTTTACTTCCTGACGTTTCCGAAATAACTGCTATCTTGTAGTGACTAACTGATTTACATTTAAATTACTTTTCGTCTTGGTTGAGTGCCCCCCTTTGTTTATTTTCAGTTTTCGTACTCGCCGAATTCATTCGGTGCGACGAGCCGAATGAATTCGGCGAGTACGGGTTTAACAGATATTGGTAAACATGCCAAAAGGGAAATTATCACTTTGAATCATTCACTTTGAAGTCGAAAAAATGTTAGCCTTAACCTGCTGGATAAATAACGTTTTTAATTTTCTAAATAATTACAAAATATCAAAAACAAAAAAACATGCTTAGATTCCTGTTAGCGCTTCCTGTATTTCTGATCCTATTAGCCTGTGGACCCCAAAAAGGAAATGAAACAGTAGAGATCAAAGAACTCTATTCGATGGAGATCCCCAATGCCCTGAATCCCACGACCGACCTCAATGAAGATGCTTCATTGCAGTATCAAAATGTCTTTAAAGAACTTTATGTGATCGTAATTGATGAAACGGCTTCAGAATTTAAGGAGGCACTTGTGGAAAATGGCATTGACAGTTTATACGCCAATGATCTTTACGGTTATAGTGATCTCTTGATGACAGGAGTGAATATGGAATTGGGTAAAGGAGGAACTCCTGAATTTGTCGATAAAAACATCAACGGCCTGGAGGCCCGGGTCGTGGATCTGGATGCGGTGTATGACGGATTGGATATCTTTTACAAATTTGCATTCTTCCAGGGGAAAGAACACTATTACCAGATAATGACCTGGTGCCTGGCCGATAGAAAATACGTGCACCAGCAGGACATGGAGGATATGATCAATTCTTTCCGGGAGTTGTGATGATCATTGTTTAGAGATCGATTTTTATTTGACTTTAATTAGCATGGAAGTTTGACCTTCTAATCGAGACGTTGCGAGTTACGGGTTTGATCTCTATTTTTTTTAACCGCAAAGAACGCAAAGGATGCGCAAAGAGCGCTACGAAGTATTTAACCCCGGAATAACTCGTAACCCGGAACTCGCAACACGCAACAATAATATTTACCGTTCCACATTGAAAATTCCGGAATAAAGAGCATCCAGGTCTGGCAGGGTTTCTTTAAACTTTTCCGGAAAGTCAAAAAAGAACATGATGCTTACTGCCAGTGGGCTGATGTCGTCAATATTCATGTATTTAAAAATGGCTTCTTTTTTGAAACCACTTACCTGTTCAAGAGGAGTCCATATGGCTTCATCTAAATCCGGCCATGGCTCTGTAGGGTAGCTGTCGACAAAAACCCTGGCATATTCATAAAGTCCGACATTAAAATACCGGTGTGGCTGGACAAATCCGTGCACCAGGTGTTCTGCGGAGAACATAATCACCCCGTCGTGGTCGTAAATTTCCGATGGATGAATATTGCGAGGATATTGCGGAGAAGGGAAAGCTTTGGGATAAACGATGATGTGCTCGTAATTGGGGAATAAAAAAGTTTCCTTGCCCAATGTGATCTCCACGGCACAAGCAGCAGCAATGGCTTTAACATCCTCAGGTACTTTTTCGAAAACTTTGGGCATATAATCTGCAGCCATCATATACAGGGATACCCGGTCGCGAAACTTTTGTTTCTGATCAACCGAAAGGTTTTGGTAAAAACGCATATTCTTCTGGAAGAACATCGCCAGAGGTTTGGGCATTGCCGGAGGATTTCTTTTATACCAATACCAGTCGATCTGTGGACTTAGAACGTATAGCACAGCCAACATGACTACACAAGGAATCAAATACCAGGACCAGGTAGGATCGGAAAAAGTTTTGTACAGTACAAAGATGCCTGCGATCATAAATGGAGCTGCCAATAATCTCCACGGGGACATTTTCATGTGTCTTGTGTTTTGTGCAATAGCAAAGTAAAGAAATACTGCAGAAGGAACCTTTTTTTTCGGCGGTTTGTTATAATTAAGGAGTGATTTTTAAAATAAAAATGGATTTTATTGAAATTTTTTTTCTTCCCTATTGTGAAATTTAAAAATTAAATCTAAATTTGCAACCGCTAAATAAGTAAGGCAGATTATGAATTGACGAATTCCGCTTTTCTGAACAACTTATCAAGTGGATGGTGCGGTAGCTCAGTTGGTAGAGCACAGGACTGAAAATCCTGGTGTCGGCGGTTCGAACCCGCCCCACACCACGAAAAAAAGCCTCGACATTTGTCGGGGCTTTTTTGGTTTAAGGATAACGGGAAATATCTTCCGCCTTATTATTTCAATCTAACCGATTTCCCCCTTTTCGCACTCTTCTTAGCCGCCTCCAGAATTTCTACCACAATCATATTATTTTCCAGTGAAGACAGATCGTAGGGAGAGAGTGTAATGTCCCCTTTAATAACTGCAGCAAACATAGCAAAAGGATCATCATAGGGGGCTGAAGGGGTTTCAAGGGATAAACTTTTTACCTGTTCATTTTCACTGAGCTGATAACTGATATCCGTATTGTTTTCACTGATGGCATATCCGGTTTTTCCATATACTTCCATATCCTTACGGCTTATGGGCCAGTTCCAGGAGGCCTGAATGATGCCTTGCATTTTAGGGTATTCCAGTACAATGGTGGCTTCGTCATCAACTTTGGGATAAAGTTCCGGTTTGATGGTTTGGGTGACGGCACTGACAGAGATTGGTTTTTGCCCTTTGGCGAGCCAGGTGATGAGATTGGCGCCGTAACAGCCAAAATCCGTAAGGGCACCCCCTCCGTTGAGTTTAGGATCTGTCAGCCAGTCCAGGAATTCCTTACTACAACCTATTTCCTTAGGTCCGCGGTGTCCATCGTGCACGACAATTTTTCTCAAATCACCCAATTCATTTTTTTGGACCATTTGGAAAACCTTATGATTAGAGGGATACCAGGTGGTTTCATAATTAGTGAGCAGGTGAATACCATGCTTCCGGGCAAGATCCTGCATTTTACGGGCATGCTTCACACTCACGGCCAGCGGTTTTTCTACCATGACATGGATACCTAAAGGCGCACAGATTTCCACTACCTCGAGGTGTTGATAGATGGAGGTGAATACGAATACAGCCTTCGGGGAGCAGGCTGCTAACATTTCCTCCGTTGTATGATAGACCAGATCCATTGAAAAACCATAACTTTTTGCAAAGCGTTTTGCCAGGTCCTGGTTGGGTTCCACAATGCCAACTATTTTTATATCACCCCGGTCAGGTCTTCCGAGTATCCAATGCACATGATCATGGCTGAGACCGATCACGGCAACCGGAAGAGGTCCGGAATCAGGAGAGATGTTATTTGCCGATGCTTTGATGTAAAAAAGAGAAAGTCCCAGCAACAGAATTGATGGAATCAAGGAATGAGATTTGAGCATAAAAACAGCTTTTGTTATGTGATTAGAATAAGAGTATGTGAATTTAGGATCATTTGACAAATTTTTCCACTTCTGCCCAGGTATCCCAAATAGCCTTTAATTTCTGGTTGAATTCAACACTGTCCGTGCCGGCTTTTATCTCATCAAAAAGCACGTGCATTTCACCACGAAGACCCGGGTATTTGTCGGTCAGGGGAATCATTTTTGTCCAGGCATCCAAATGGTTATCAAATGAATTGATAAAACTATCCGGGCAACCTTTATAGTCTAAACTTTGGAGTTCTTTTACATATTGATCGATCGTTGCACTTAATGAAATGGTTTCACAGGCGTGGTTTCGCACCGTTCCAAGTGAGTCATCCATCTTAAGGGTGAGCTCAATGCAGGAGGATGAGTTTACGGTTTCGGTATTTTTAGGTTCCTTATTCACATTTGAATCACAAGATGCCAGAAACAAAGCTAAAGCAAGGAAAATGATGGGTGATAAATTTTTCATCTTTCTTATGTTTGATTCGAAATAGTCAGTGTAGGAATAAATACTTTTTTTTAGAAAAATAGTATTTATCTTTCTTTATCAGCAACCCATCAAAACTCTATCGTATAAGTATATCCGCCCCCTTTTTTACCTTCATCCTCTTTTGGTGTTTTTTTATGTTTGGTGACATTGTATTGAATGGATGTTTTGGGCTTTTCCACCTTTTTGGGAAGTCGGAAATGAATGGTGATGTTTTTGTAGAAGAGCACTTTGACTTTCCTGTTTTTGGGCACCTGGAATTTGAACAATTTTACGATGCGCTGAGCTTCTTCATCGCAGCCGTGTCCTAACCCGGCTATGACTTTAGTATCCACCACATTTCCTTTATAATCAATGGAGTAGCGTACTTTTACGGGGCCTTCCACCTTTGCTTTTAGGGCTTGTTCAGGATATTTCAGGTTTTCCTTGACAAAAGCTTTCATAGCCTTAGGGCCACCCTCATAAAAGGGTTTCTTTATAAAATGCTTGTCTTTTTTTTCTTTTTGCATTTACTTCAGTGATGATTGGTTAAGTACATTGAAGGTCAAAAAGTTAGCACGAAATAGTGTAAAACATGCTTTTTGTAAAACTAAACAAAAGTGAAAAAAAATTGGCGTTTCTCAAGGAAAAACCTTAAATTGAAATATTGAACCAACTAGCATTGCTGAAGAAGCGCTGAGAAAAGAATTTGTGAATGCATAGGAACACCTTTATTCAATTTCTTCGTTACGAAAAGCGGTTTTCGCCGCATACTATTCTCGCATATCAAAATGATTTGGATCAGTTCCTGCGCTATCTGGAAACTACTTTCGGTATTACCAAGGCAGATGAGATCAGACACACCCAGGTGCGTTCCTGGGTAGTGGAAATGATGACTGAAGGATATTCTCCCCGGTCCATTCGTCGAAAACTGTCCACGCTGAAAACATGGTTCCATTTTCTCATGAAAAGGGAAGCGATTACCCGTGATCCCATGTTAAAAGTCAATTTACCTAAAATTGAAAAGCGACTGCCTTCAGTGGTAAGGCCGGAAAACCTGGACCGGCTTTTTTCTGAGATTGGATTTGATCACGACTTTGAAGGATTACGCAACCGCCTGATCCTCGAAATGTTATACGCTACGGGTATGCGCCGCTCCGAGTTGATCAACCTTAAAATCAAGGATATCAACTTCCCGCAAAGGAATCTTAAAGTAACCGGAAAAGGGAATAAACAGCGGCTTATTCCGTTTGGACCTTCCTTGGATAATGCTATCAGGAAATACCTGGAAGCCCGGGATTCAGAATTCCCTCATTCGTCGATAGAAGTGCTGTTTCTGACTGGGAAGGGCAACCCGATCTATCCAAAACTGGTTTATAATATAGTTAACAGGAGCTTGTCAAAAGTGACGAGCCTGAGTCAAAAAGGTCCCCACGTTTTAAGGCATTCTTTTGCTACGCATTTGTCTGAAAACGGGGCTGACCTGAATGCAATAAAAGAACTTCTGGGGCATAGCAATCTTGCTGCAACCCAGATTTACACACACAATTCGATAGAAAAATTGAAAAAGACGTACCAACAGGCACACCCGAAGGCAAGATCCAAATGATCAAATTTCAAAATCCAATTTTAAAAAGAGGAATTGGGAATTTTGAAAATTTGATGGTTGGAAATTGTTTTTTGAGATTTACACAGGTTTTTTAAAAGCTGTGGTGTTTGTCGAGAGATCCGCGGTCTAAAAGAGGGCTATCACGGATGATGATGAGAAGGAAGTTATTCGTTTACTAACAAAAAAATTCAAAAATGGTAGTACACACTGAAGCTGTTCATTTCAAAGCCGATGCAGGTTTGATTGATTACGTAGAAAAAAAAGTAGGGAAATTGGATCATTTTTTCGATCGTATACAGGGTGCTCAGGTAATGTTGAAATTGGAAAACTCGGGACAGGTGAGGGATAAAATTGCAGAAGTGATCCTGAAAGTACCGGGAGAGACGATCGTCGTTAAAGATACTCATAAGACTTTCGAAGCGGCGATCGATAGTGCCTGTGCAACTTTAAAGCGTCAGTTGATAAAATATAAAGAGAAAATACGCATGAAGTCGTAATTGCTTTTTAACCGAACTAAGAAAAGCCTCTCACAGCAAGACTGTGGGAGGCTTTTTCATTTTCACAAATAAAAAAAACTTATTTAAATCAGGAAAATATTTTAATAAAACGAAACAGTTTCGTAAATTTCACGTATGGAAAATTGAACCCATTGTAGACTAAATTCTGAGTAGTCTAAATTTATCCTTCCTAATAATCACGCCCAATTTTACAATTACAATTTCGCGTCAAACGGAATGGCCACTTCCTGAGGTATTAGTGCTTATCCCCCCGTCATGCAAAGAGTGATTTTGCAGGATTTTATCCTCGTCATATACAATAATATCCAATCAGTAACATCCTCCCGACTTTGAGAAGGTGCGCACAGAACATTTTGTGAAGCAATGAAATCGTTTTGGCTGGATTAAAGCAAAATGGTGTTGTTTCTTTTGCTCTTCCTCTTCACAAATGTTTGTGATAAATGACTTGAAAGATAACTTTCTATAGCAAATAAAAACATATGGATATGTATTACACCTCAAATTTCAGTTTTAGTTCGGCTGGTCAAAGATTTCAAAAAACCTGGCTTTGCAAGGCCTTGCTTGTCCTGGCGGTTCTGGGATTGCCAATAATGGCAACATCGCAGACGTACAATATGCAAAATGGAACAGTAAATACCTGTTCGGGAACTCTGTATGATAGCGGGGGCCCTGGGGGAACTTATCAGAATAATGAATTACTGACATTTACTATCTGCCCTGATAACCCTGGCGATTTAACACAAGTGACCTTTACCAGCTTTAGCCTGGAGCCAAGTTTTGATTATTTGTACTTTTGGGATGGCCCTAATACGTCTTCTACTTATCTGGGAAGCTATACGGGATCAAATAGTCCAGGAACAATGACCTCTACGGATCCTTCAGGGTGTTTAACCATCCAATTTATTTCGGACGGTTCTGTGAGGTATTCAGGTTGGACCGCAAATATTTCTTGCGTACCGGGAAGTATCGATATCTTAATGCAAGATGGTTTCATTAACACCTGTTCGGCTACCTTTTACGATAGTGGAGGCTCAAATAGCAATTATCAGAATAATGAGTCATACACGCTTACAATCTGTCCGGATAACTCGGGAGATTTTATTGAGGTAAATTTCACTTATTTCAATCTTGAAAGTTGTTGTGATTTTTTGAGAATATTTGATGGTTCCTCAACTGGTGATCCAGTTATTGGGACTTATTATAGCACGGGCCCCGGAATGGTAACCTCTACACATCCTTCGGGATGTCTGACCTTCTTTTTTGATTCTGATTTTTCCATTACTGACCCTGGTTGGGTAGCTGATATTTCCTGTGTGAGTAATGATATTATCATGCAGAATGGAACGGTAAATACCTGTTCGGGAACTTTTTACGACAGTGGAGGTTCGAACAGCTATTATCAAAATAATGAGCAATATACTTTTACTATTTGTCCTGATAATCCTGGAGATTTCATAGAGGTGAATTTCACTTCTTTCGACCTTGAAAGTTGTTGTGATTTTTTGGAGATATATGATGGTTCCTCAACTGGAGACCCCTTAATTGGTACTTATTATGGGTCAAGTCCCGGAACGGTAACCTCAACCCATTCCTCAGGATGTCTGACCTTCTTTTTTGATTCTGATTTTTCCATTACTGACTCTGGCTGGGCAGCAGACGTTTCCTGTGTTAATAATGATATTCTCATGCAAAATGGAACGATCAATACCTGTTCGGGTACCTTTTATGACAGCGGAGGACCAAATGGCGATTATCAGAATTATGATTATTATACATTAACGATTTGTCCCGATAATTCGGGAGGTTTTATACAGGCTGATTTCATTGCTTTCGATCTTGAAAGTTGTTGTGATTTTTTGAGAATCCATGATGGATCATCAATAGGAGATCCGGTTATTGGAGTTTATTATGGTTCGAGTCCCGGAACGGTAACCTCTACCCATTCCTCGGGATGTTTGACCTTCTTTTTTGATGCTGATTTTTCCATTACTGACCCTGGCTGGGAAGCTGACATTAGTTGTTTCCAGAATACCGCCCCAAATGCGGTTTGCCAAAACCTGACAAGAGATGCAGACGTGAATTGTCAGGCTGTCGTGAATCCGTCTGAATTTGATGGAGGCTCCAGTGATCCCGAAGGGCAGACATTGACCTATAGCGTCAGTCCAATGGGGCCATATCCACTAGGAACCACGAATGTCAGCCTTACAGTAACGGATCCATTTGGATTATCCTCTACTTGTAATGCTTCCATCACCGTAGAAGACAATACTCCGCCAACCATCAATAATTGTCCGGCAACGAACATCGTAGTTT
>QQUB01000271.1 GCA_008501835.1 Bacteroidota bacterium | reverse complement strand
TCTTTTTCAGAGTGGAGGTCCATCTCAGCTCGAGTTGTTTGATTATAAACCGCTGCTCACCAAAATGCGGGGTCAGGATCTTCCCGAATCCATTCGACAAGGACAAAGATTGACGGGCATGACATCCGGACAGGAATCTTTCCCTTTGGCAGATTCGCTTTTTAAATTCAAGCAACATGGTCAGAGCGGAGCCTGGATGAGTGATTTATTACCTTACACCTCAAAAGTGGTTGATGATCTCTGCATTGTTAAATCCATGCATACCGAAGCTATAAACCATGATCCGGCGATTACCTTTTTTCAGACGGGGTCCCAGCAACCCGGTCGCCCAGCTATGGGGTCCTGGTTGAGTTATGGTTTGGGGAGTGAAAATGAAAATTTACCGGCTTTTTGTGTTTTACTTTCAAGAGGCACCGGAAGGCCGTTTGGTCAGCCATTGTATTCCCGGTTATGGGGAAATGGGTTTCTGCATTCCCTGCACCAGGGAGTCCAGTTTCGTTCGGGGAAAGACCCTGTTTTATACCTGAAAGATCCCGATGGTTTGCCGAAAATGAGCCGTAGAAAAATGCTGGACAAGATTGCTGCGCTTAATCAAAAGCAATACGATGAATATGGAGATCCCGAAATTCAGAGTCGCATAGCCCAGTATGAAATGGCCTATAAAATGCAAACTTCTGTTCCTGACCTCATGGATGTTTCTAATGAACCGGACAGCATCTACCGGATGTACGGCCCAGACTCCACCCAACCCGGGACTTTTGCTGCCAATTGCCTTTTGGCAAGGCGCCTGGCTGAAAGAGGTGTTCGATTTATCCAGCTTTACCACATGGGATGGGATGCTCATTTTAACCTGCCGTCACAGATACGCGGACAGGCAAGAGATGTTGATCAGGCTTCAGCAGCCTTGATCACTGACCTTAAACAGAGAGGCATGCTGGAGGATACCCTTGTCGTCTGGGGAGGAGAATTTGGCCGGACCAATTACTCCCAGGGAGTTTTAACAGATGTTGATTACGGAAGAGATCACCACCCGAGGTGTTTTACCATCTGGATGGCAGGAGGAGGCATGAAGCCAGGTACGGTTTACGGCGAAACGGATGAGTTTGGTTATAACATCGTTTCCAATCCGGTTCATGTGCACGATTTCCAGGCGACGTTATTACATCAGTTGGGAATTGATCATGAAAAACTGATTTATAAACACCAGGGTAGAAGATTCAGATTGACTGATGTGAGCGGGGAGGTGGTTTATGACTTGTTGGCATAAAAAAGTTGGATTATGCAAAGAAGAAAATTCATTAAATCCGCCTCCGGACTTTTGCTGGCAGTACCATTGGGTATTTCTGTTTTTGACTTTGAAAAAGCTGTTTTCACAAAAGATCTGATTGTCGGACATAATGACCACCGCTATAAGGTAGATATGACCTGGGGAAATTTAGATCCTGAAAAAATCCCGGTTAAGGACTGCCATGAAATGGTGATCGATTCCAGGGGAAGGATCGTATTGCTGACCAATCACACCAAAAATAATGTCATCATTTATAATAAGGATGGAGAAGTAGTAAAGACATGGGGCACTGAATTTCCAGGGGCCCATGGACTGACCCTGAAAGACGAAGGTGGGGAGGATATGTTATACATCACAGATACGGAAAGGCATGAGGTGATTAAAACAACCATAGATGGGAAGATCGTAAAAATTTTTCCCTATCCGGCAGATTTTGAACCTTATTCAGAGGCTTCACGCTATGTCCCTACTGAAACTGCCATTGCTGAAAATGGGGATATCTATGTGGCCGACGGTTATGGAGGCCAATACATTTTGCATTATAATGCGAAAGGAGAACTTCTGAATACCTTTGGTGGCCCCGGTTTGGAAGATGACAAATTCAACAACGCACACGGTATTTGTATTGATACAAGAACAAAAGAAGATTCCTTACTCATTACAGCACGTCAGCAGAACAAACTGAAGAGATTTACCATGGAAGGTGAATGGCTGGAAAATATCGATTTGCCGGGAGCCTATATTTGCCGACCTGTAGTTAAAGGCGAAAATGTATACCTGGCAACGATTTGGTCAGGTGATGGGGCTTCAAATACTGGTTTTATTTCCGTCTTGGACAAGGATAATCAGTTAGTTTCAGCACCAGGAGGAAGTACTCCACAGTATGTCGATGACAAATTGGATCCGGTTTATCAAACCCTTAAACTTTTTAAACATCCTCACGATGTTTGTGTAGATGAAGATGAAAACCTCTACGTAGCTCAATGGAATGCCGGAAACGTCTATCCCTTTAAAATGACCAGAATATGAGCAGAAGATATTCATTGATCACTTTGATGGTTTTGGTTCTGCCCTTTCTGGGTAATTCTCAGAATGACACAACGATTTTCGTTCAGGCGGAAGCCATTCAGTTATCATCACCCATTGCTTTTTATGGTTCGACATTGTTTGCAGATTCAATAGCACTATCCTTTGCTCCGGGCCAAACCGGGAGCGAGGTGCGATATACCGTCGATGGCAATGAGCCAGGGAAGGATTCTCCTGTTTTTTCGGGAAAACAATTTTTCAAGTCGAGCACATTGATCAAAGCCGCAGCTTTTCATCCGGATTTTCGCCCGAGCGAATCCATTGAAATAGATTTTGTGAAAGTGACGAGGATAACCGATGTGGAAAGTATCCAATTGATAACTGAACCTAATAATCAATACAAAGGAGGAGGTGCAGGATCATTAGTTGACCTGAAAAAAGGCGATTTAAATTTCAAAGATCCGGTATGGATGGGATTTTCAGAAGGGCCCGTTGAGGTGGTCATTAATTTTAAAAATCCGCGTGAAATCAAAAAAGTTATCATAAGTACTATGACAAATCAGGGAGCCTGGATATTTTTACCTGAGAAGATAGAAGTTGAGACGGATAATGGAATTTTTGCAGGTCAGGTTGAATCGCCAGGACAAGAAGTACCGGGAAAATTATCTTATGAAATTGTCCAGTGCAATCAGGTCAGTACTAAACGCCTGCACATTCGCATTGTTCCGCTCAGTAATATTCCGGAATGGCATCCCGGGGCGGGATATTTACCCTGGTTTTTTATGGATGAAATAATAATCAAATGACAGAAGTGCTACATTTTATTGGGCGTTTACATCCATTATTGGTCCATCTGCCTATTGGCATACTCGTGATGGCTGCGCTACTCGATATGTTTGGCAGAAGGAAAAAGTTTCAGGCACTGGGGGCGGTGGTCCCCTTTGTGTTGCTTGTCGGAGCGATCAGCTCGGTATTAACCCTCATTTCTGGATGGTTGATTCCAAAAAACGGACAATATGATGAAACCCTGCTCAATTATCATTTTTGGTCTGCTGTAGCTTTGACTGTTGGTGTTTCCATCCTCTATTTCATTTCACAAGGGGATAAGCCTAAAAGGGCCAAGAAGTTTTATGTGCCGTTTTTTATTTTGATAATGGTGTTATTGACGGTTACGGGTCATTTTGGCGGAAGCCTTACCCACGGTAGTAATTATTTGTTCGAATCTTCCTCTGAAGGAATATTGATCGAAGAAGAAGTGGAGGATATCAGAGTGTTTGATCAGGTTATTACCCAGATTCTTGATAAAAAATGCAATTCCTGCCACAACCCGGGAAAGGTTAAAGGAGATTTATTGCTAACCTCCCGGGAAGGGATTTTAAAAGGAGGCAAAAGCGGTGCCTTCCTGATGTCAC
Source organism: Bacteroidota bacterium (assembly GCA_008501835.1). GTDB lineage: Bacteria > Bacteroidota > Bacteroidia > Chitinophagales > Saprospiraceae > BCD1. The sequence continues at coordinate 5,322 of QQUB01000271.1, read as the reverse complement.
ATGAATCCGGTAAAAGTCTGGCCATTGAAAGGATAAATATTCCCAAAACGGAGAAAAAACACATGCCACCAAAAGGCAAAGCCCAGCTCAATAATGATGAAGAAAAACTGTTGAAATGGTGGATCAACCAAGGAGCAGATTTTGAAAAAACAGCAGGTGAACTCAAGGCTCCTGAAGATATTTTGACCATTTTGGAAAAATACCGGTCCGTAAAAAGCCATTTGCCTGTCGATCATCTGAAACCGGTGGCGGAAAAAAAGCTTGAGAACCTGCGTTCAATGGGTATTGTATTAAACCCGCAAGACGAAGAAGGGGTATTATACGAAGCCGTTTTTGCTCTGGATACCAATGTGACAAAGGATAAGTTGAAAGGACTAAAAAAGATCAAGGAGCACATCGTCAAAATGAATTTTTTGTCCACGAATCTCGATGATGATTTACTTAAGGAGATCAGAATTTTTAAAAACCTGCAAAAGCTTGATTTGCAACAAACGGGAATTACCACTTCAGGGCTATCAGTTTTAGAAAACTTCAAACACCTTGAGTCGCTCAATTTGTATGCAACGGATGTTGATGATGAGGTAATACCGGTGCTTGCTGATCTGCCAACATTGAAAAATGTTTATTTATGGCAGAGTAAGATGACTCCGGAAGGTGTGGATTCTTTGCAGGTACAAAAGCCCCGGCTCAATGTTTTTTATTCCATTGATAAAAGCCTGTTGAGCGATGCGCAATTGAAACCTCCTGTTTTTGCAACTACCCAGGATCTGTTCAAGGATACTCTTTCTGTTGCATTTGAAAAGGTCTTTAAAGGAGTAAAAGTGTTCTATACGCTGGATGGCAGTGATCCTGATACCAATGCTACTCTTTATGAAAAGCCCTTCCTGATTGACCAAACTACCCAGGTGAGGACAATGGCTTTCAAAGAAGGCTGGGAACAAAGCGAGATTTCCAAAAAGGTTTTTGCCGAAGTCAGGTTACAGGTGCCGGTGGTACAACTCAGTCAGGCACCAAGTGACAGCTATAAGGCTGATGGAGCAAAAACCCTGACCGATTTTACCAGAGGAGGGGAGCGTTTTTCCGAAGGTGGCTGGCTTGGTTATCAGGGCCAACATTTAACTGTCAGTATTGACCTTGGTAAACAAGAAACACTTTCCAGTGTAACAGTTGGAGCACTGGAGGATGTGGGGTCCTACATTTTTTATCCAAAAGCAATAGAAGTGCTGGTTGCCGGAGAGGATATGGCGTTTAATAAAGTTGGAGAAAAAGAAATCCCTACCGCCACAGAGCCGCATCCTTCAGAGATCAGTAATTTTCTTTTGACCTTTGCGGAAAGTGAAGCCCGATATGTAAAGGTTATTATAAAAAGTAACCTGATTAACCCGTCATGGCACCCTGCCCCCGGAGCAAAATGCTGGATCTTTGTAGATGAGATTGTTTTGAATTAGGGGTTTTGTTAGTTAAGGAAAAGGGGCACGCAGATATTCGCAGATGAAAAAAATATTGGAAAAAATCCTTTGATCAGCGTGAAATAGAAAATGAACTTTTTCTCAGGTAAAGCCTACATTCTTAACTCAACCAGTTATAAACCACGAAGCTCGACAGATAGGCCAGTCCGGTCATGAAAAAGAATTGAAGCGTGGCCCATTTCCAGCTGCCTGTTTCCTTTTTAACCACAGCGAGCGTTCCCATACACATCATGGCAAAAACATAGAAGATCAACAGGGACACAGAGGTGGCTGTATTATACATAGCCTCTCCTGTGATCGGATTTCGTTCCCTGGCCATTTGTTCTCGAACAGAGAATTCTTCCGCATCACTGCCTATACTGTAAATGGTGGCCATTGTTCCAACAAAAACTTCCCTGGCAGCAAAGGAGGTGATGATAGCAATGCCCATTTTCCAGTCAAAGCCTAATGGCTGAACAGCTGGTTCAATGGCTTTACCGAGGACTCCGGCAAAGGAAGCTTCCAGTTTTTTGGAAGCGATAAGATTTTCAGTGTCTGATTCGCTGAGTTGTTCGGTAGCGGCAAAGGTTATCGCTTCTTGTTCTGCAGCTTGCATTTTTCCGGTAGGACCAAAGTTGGCCAAAACCCAAAGGATGATGGAAATAAACAAAATGATCTTACCCGCTTCCATGACAAAGGCCCGAACCTTATCCCATACATTCAAACCTACATTCCGTAACATAGGTAATTTGTAATCGGGTAATTCGAGCATCAGGAAACTGTATTCGTTCTTTTTAAGGACCCATTTAAAAATGAGCGCAAAAATGAATGCAAAAGCAATACCCAATAAATAAAGCCCCATAAAGGCAAGGGCCTGCAGGTTGAAGATTCCTCCCACGGTTTTCGCAGGAAAGGCAAATGCTATCAGTACAGTATAAACAGGTATCCTCGCGGAACAACTGATCAGTGGCGTTACCAGAATTGTAATTAGGCGTTCTTTCCAGTTGCTGATCGTACGGGTGCTCATGATAGCCGGGATGGCACAGGCACTACTGGAGATCAGGGCAATAAGACTCCGGCCATTAAGCCCAAATTTTTGCATAATGCTGTCGAAGAGGTAAACTACCCGTGCCATATATCCTGCTTCTTCAAGCAGTGAGATAAGGAAAAACAATATGGCTATTTGCGGGATAAAAACCAATATTCCTCCCAGACCCGCCAATACTCCGTCTGTCAGAAGGTGTGTAAACCAGCTGTCAGGCATAGTGCTGTTAAGGGTGTTTACGATCCATCCGAAACCGGCATCAATCCAGTCCATTGGATATGAGGCCCAAACGAAAATGGCATGAAACACCGAAAACATGATGGCAAAAAAGATGAGTGGGCCGATAATTTTGTGGGTCAAAATACGGTCAACCCGCTCTGTGAATTTGGAGATACTGTCTTTTGTGACACAATTTACGTCCTTTAGCAGCGGAGTGAAATGGTTATAGCGATACATGGTATCTTCCACCTGGATCTTCAGCGACTCGAAATCTTCTGCCTGAACAATATCTGCTATGGTTTCTTTTTGGTCTTTGGACAAGAAGTCCAGCCACTCGTGGTGGTGGGCTATCAAAACTGCCTGATAGTCATTTGTTCCGGGGAATAATGGTTTTATTTTTTTGGCAACCTGCTTTTCCGGTTGGCTGAGGGCCCTGAAGCCTTTGGAGGGTTTGAAATTATTGTCGTTGAGGAGGTCTTCGGCTATTTTGACCAATTCCTTTTTACCTTCACCGGTTCGCCCGCTGGTAAGTACTACCGGAGCATTTATCTTTTTGGATAGTTTTTGGTGATCGACGAGGCAGTTTTCTTTTTCCGCCAGGTCCGCCATATTCAGGCCTAAGACGACAGGCTTTCCGATATCCTGGATCTGGGAAAAAAGTAAAAGGTGTTTGTCCAGTTTGGTAATGTCGGCAATATAAATGAAAGCGTCCGGGAAATCTTCTTCTTCCGGGTTGCAGAAAGATTGTACGACGAGACGCTCATCCTGTGCATTTGGATAGAAGCTGTAGGCTCCGGGATAGTCGATGAGTTTAAAGGACTGGTCCTTGTTGATCGGAACCGTTCCTACTTTTTTATCTACGGTAATACCAGGAAAGTTCCCCGTTTTTTGCTGGAGTCCGGTGAGAAGATTAAAGATGGATGTTTTTCCGGAATTAGGATTGCCGACGAGGGCTATTGTTGCTTGCTTTTTGGATTCAATCGTTTTTCTCATTCGACATAATTATACATGCAGCCTCTTCTTTGCGCAAAGCAATAATATATTTTCCGTTTTTGACATACAAAGCTCCGCCGAAAGGAGCAGTGCGTACCAATTGAAGTTTTTGACCGGGCAAGGCACCCATAGCTATCAATTTTCCTGCGATACGTTCGTTGGTATATTGTGCAATCAACCCCTTCTGTCCCAGCCGGAAATCAGACAGCGGTAAACTATGTGTATTGATAACTACGGACATTGGTTTTATTTTGAATCATTCTAAATTAGAATCAAATATAGCAGATTTAGTTTTGAAAAAGGGTGGTAAAAGTCACAAAAGTTCACTTTTTGCTTCTGAAAAAGGTGATTTTCACCCATTTTAAGGAGGGCCGGTACCTAATGTTAGGTATGAAGTTCTACAATGCTGCAATGCTATAATGATTAAGTGCGTGAATGTTTTTTATATACACTTAAAGACACTTCATTATTCAGTGTTGGACATTCGGTATTCCATATTCTGTTTAAACTGTAATACTTACAGAATATCGAACCTGCCTTCCGTTGCGCAGCAGGCAAGGTATCGAACACCGAATATTCAATGTCGAATTTTAATATCTAATGGTATGCTTAATTACAGAGAATCCAAAAATGAATTAGGCTTTAGAAAAGTTGGATGCGGTTTGATATGAGTTGATATGGTAATTTTTCGATAGTAAATTCTTTGAAGGAATTATAACTTGATACAATCCAAGGGAAGGGATTTTTTCTATATTTGATTTAATAAACCAAAAAAACATTTTTAAAAATGAAAACTCGAAAGATCCTTTCAGCCTTTTTTCCATTTTTTCTCTTTTTTGTCATCATTGATTTTAGTAACTGTAAAAAAGACCAGTCTCCGTTGGATGATCCTTGTGAAGATGCTGTTGAGACTACCGCTGATTTTGGTTTTTATTTACAACGATCCTATAAAGGAGAGAAGTTCTATATTCCCATTAGAGATACCTTTTATAATGATTTAAAACGGAACCAAACTTTTTTTTAAGGCATTAAAGGGAATGGATGCCTATGAGTGGGCGGTTGGAAGTGACCCTACAACCTTTACAGATAGCGTATTTTTTCTGAATTTTTATGGAATAGAAGGTGATATTACAGTTACGTTAAAAACCTATCTGGATCAACCTGATGTTACCTGCTTTCCTCAGGATACCGGTTTTGCTGAGGTAAGCAAAAGTATCTTTATGAAACCCGGAATTCATGAGATAGAAGGTTGGCCTATTTTCGGCCTTTTTGAAGGTGCAGATGAGGATGCGCCTGAAGATATTTACACGGTGGATTTCATGCCTTTTTTCAATAACTATATTAAAAATTTCCCATACGGTTGTGAAAGGACAGGAGGTGTTGCCATACACCTTACCACCCCGAGAGCTTTTACATTATTTGGTCAGGACTATAACATTCATGATTGTTGGGACCCTAAAGGGGAAGGTTTTTTACTGGATGATGATAACAATACTCTTGTCATTGAATATTCTATGGAAGACCCAAGCGATCCGTCCAAAAGGATCAACAAGAAATTTATATGAACCAGGGTGGAGTAGAATTAAGCCGAAAGTTCAAATTACAGAATTAACATTT
>QQUB01000278.1 GCA_008501835.1 Bacteroidota bacterium | reverse complement strand
TTTTTCCCAATTTGATGGTAAACAACTTAACGGATAGTTATATCAACAGGGTAGTGGAGAGTTGGAATTTTGAAAAAATTACAGGAATGGCAGTATTCCTTTTTCCCTTTTTCCAACATTCCTTTTTGAAGGAAAACTATAGTTAGATTATTTGTTGAGCCTTTCCAAAGGGACTGTATTAAAATGCCCCTGCAGAAAGGCTCAATATACGAAAATTATCTGGCAAGATACATGCTTCGCTGGCTGTCAAGTTCCCTGAAGAATGGATCAGAAAGGTCTTTGATGAAGCGGATGGCTTCACCGGTTGACCTCATTTCCGGCCCAAGGTTTTTGTCGACATTAGGGAATTTATTGAACGAGAACACCGGCACCTTGATCGCATACCCGCTAGGTTGTGGTTTGATATCAAAGTCTTTCAGTTTATGTGTGCCTAACATGACCTTGGTAGCAATGTTCAGATAAGGAACTTTGTATGCTTTGGCAATAAACGGCGTTGTCCTTGAAGCTCTTGGGTTAGCTTCGATAACATAAACCTTGTCATCTTTGATGGCAAACTGGATATTGATCAAGCCTTTGATTTTCAAAGCTTTGGCCAGTTTTTCTGTGTATTCTACCATTTTGGTAACCGCTTCCACTGAAAGGCTGTATGTTGGTAAGACCGCAGAACTGTCACCAGAGTGTACACCTGCAGGTTCTATGTGTTCCATGATTCCCATCACGTGCACCTCATCACCGTCGCAGATAGCGTCGATCTCAGCCTCTTTTGCTCTGTCTAAGAATTGGTCAACGAGCACCTTGTTGTCCGGCATATGTTTGTAAATGCTAAGCACATGGCGTTCCAGTTCATCGTCATTGATCACAATTCTCATGCTTTGTCCTCCAAGTACATAAGATGGTCTCACCAAAACGGGATAGGTAACTCTGTTGGCAATAGCGATGGCCTCGTCAGCATCATTGGCTACTCCGTATTGTGGGTAAGGTATGTCAAGTTCTTTCAGCAAGTCTGAAAAAGCGCCCCTGTCCTCAGCCAGGTCCATGGATTTGAAATCGGTACCTATGATCTTGATGCCCTTTGCATGAAGGGTTTCTGCAAGTTTGAGTGCCGTCTGTCCTCCGAGCTGAACGATCACACCTTCCGGTTTTTCGTGTTCGATGATCTCTTCGAGGTGTTCCCAGAAAACAGGCTCAAAATAAAGCTTGTCGGCCATATCAAAATCCGTAGAAACGGTCTCAGGGTTACAGTTGATCATGATGGATTCATAACCAACTTCTTTGGCTGCAAGCAGTCCGTGAACACAGCAATAGTCAAACTCAATTCCCTGACCGATCCTGTTGGGGCCGGCACCGAGTACAATAACTTTTTTATTGTCGGTGGAATCGCTTTCGTTTTCTGTGTCAAAAGTAGAGTAATAGTAAGGTGTCTGTGCTTCAAACTCTGCCGCACAGGTATCTACCAGTTTGTAGGATCTGCGAACTTCCAGTTTCTTCCTCACTTTGGTCACTTCCTCTTCATCAATTCTTAATGTCCAGGCGATCTGCCCGTCTGAATAGCCGGCTTGTTTGAGTTTAACGAAAAAATCTTTTGGAATGTCCTCAGCTACGTTGTAACGCATGAGTTCTTCCTCCATTTTCACCAGCTTCTTGATCTCTTTAATGAACCACGGATCTATTTTGGTGAGCTTGTGTATGGTTCTGGTTGGAACTCCGAGTCTGAGAGCATCCTTAAGTCTGAAAATTCTGTCATCGGAAGCAGTTTCCAGCCTTTCGAGGATGTCAGCAGTTTTGATCCATTCTTTTTTGTCAGCACCCAGTCCCATCCGGTTGTCTTCCAGTGACTGGCAGGCTTTCTGCAAAGCTTCCTGAAAGCTTCGGCCGATGCCCATGACTTCACCAACGGATTTCATCTGCAGGCCAAGGGTGTGATCGGCACCATGGAATTTGGAGAAATTCCAGCGTGGCATTTTGACGATGACGTAATCCAGGGTAGGCTCGAAATAAGCGGAGGTTGTTTTGGTGATCTGATTTTTCAGTTCATCCAAACGGTAACCCAGGGCAAGTTTTGCAGCGATCTTGGCGATAGGGTAGCCGGTTGCCTTACTGGCCAATGCAGAAGATCGGGATACCCTGGGGTTAATCTCAATCACGATCAATTCTTCCGTTACAGGATTCTGTGAAAATTGAATATTACATCCGCCGGCAAAATTACCCAGAGAACGCATGGCCAGAATTGCCTGGTCGCGCATTTCCTGGTAGGCAGTATCGGAAAGGGTCATTGCAGGAGCAACGGTTATACTATCCCCGGTATGGATACCCATAGGGTCAAGGTTTTCCACAGTACATATGATGACCACATTATCGGCACTGTCCCGCAGCAATTCGAGCTCAAACTCTTTCCAACCCAAAACAGCTTGCTCAACCAGCACTTCGTGCGTTGGAGACATTTCGAGTCCACGACGCAATGCTGCGTCAAATTCTTCTGCTTTATGTACAAAAGCACCTCCGGTACCACCTAGTGTATAGGAAGGTCTGATCACTAATGGAAATCCGATCTTCTGGGCAGCTTCTTTTCCTTCCAGGAAGGAATTGGCAATAAAAGAAGGAGCGACGCCCAGACCTTTATCAACCATTAATTGACGGAAGGCCTCCCGGTTTTCGGTAATTTCAATGGCATCGAGATCCACACCGATCAATTTAACATTGTATTTTTCCCAAATACCGAGTTTGCCCGCCTCAATGGTGAGGTTGAGTCCGGTTTGTCCTCCCATAGTCGGAAGAACGGCATCGATCTGTCTCTCCTCAAGGATCTGGACAATACTTTCCGGAGTCAATGGAAGCAGATATATATGGTCTGCCGTAACCGGGTCGGTCATAATGGTAGCCGGATTCGAGTTGATCAGACTAACTTCTATACCTTCCTCTCTGAGAGACTTTGCTGCCTGGGTGCCTGAATAATCAAACTCACATGCTTGTCCGATAATAATTGGCCCACTTCCGATTATGAGCACTGATTTTATGGATTGATCTTTTGCCATAGCTGTTTAATAAGTTTCCGGCTCGCTTTGCTCGCCATTCAATATGTTTTGTTTAAATGGTTCAAGTTGTTTAATGGAGTTCTGCTTACTGATGACTGAAGACTGATGACTGATGACTGATGACTGATGACTGATGACTGATGACTGAAGACTGTCTCACTCTACGATCTCAATGTCCAGATCATTGGTATAAAATTCTATTTCCGCATGAATCTCTCTGTGATCCAGGCTTTCGTTCTTATTGGTTTTCTTTACGATATATAATTTACCCGCTCCCGGGGTTAGATTTTTAATTGCTTCAGGGGGGAGATGATAGGAGATGTCTTTAGTTGGGCCGTTTATATCAAATGATGCAGCGACGCTGTTCTGGTCGGAGAAAATAAAAACCAGTGTTTCGCCTTCAGCAAGGAGGCCTCCATTGATAACGAGGTCCAGACCATTGGATTTACTGACTTCGCTCTGGATGAAGAAGTCCTGCACGGGAGTCATGCTGATTTCATAATTATTGGCCTGCCCCAGGGTGTTTTTGTATCTGAACCTGAAGGATTTTTGATATTCGGTATTCATTTCCTGAGTATACCGGACCAAATCATCACTGATCTTTCTCATTTCCATGCCACTGCTCATGAAGGCTGCGCCGCCAACCGGAACAAAAGCTGTTGCAGTTGTTACCATGTCGCCGATTCCAAAAACGGCTTGTGCTTTTAATTGCTTTTCCTGAGAGAGGTAACGAATGAAGTAATCTTCGAATATGGTAGGTTCAGTGACGGGAGTTTCCTGCTGTTTGCAACCACTTGAAAAAATGACAACAAAAACCAAAAGAATAGCAGAAATGTATTTCATCGAAATCTCCTTTTGGAGTGCAAAGATAGATTGGGGAAATGTAAAATTTAAAATTATCAATGTAAAATTTAAAAGTAGTTTTGGGTTTTAGTAAAAAACATTGAAGAAGATTGCTAATGATTGAAAATGAATGATTGAGATTGTATCACAAAAGCGTCGTTTACCATGTTTTACCGCTTCACTGTTCTATTGTTCCTTTTCTACGGTCAGAAACCTGACTTTTGTTGAAAAATAATATTGTAGATACAATTAAAAAATTTACTTTTGAGGAACAAAGGCACTACAGACCACATCTACAAATTCTCAAAACCAATTATTGACCGCATAAAATCAGGCAAATCCGATAATTACTTTGACGGGTTTGTCTTTTGTTTGACAGCAGTCATTTGTTGTTTTGAAAAGCAGGCTATTTTTCTTAACATTGCACGCGATTTTCCCTGTTGTTTTGATGGAAAAGTATCATTCCCGACGATTTTTGAAAAACACAATGTTGAAATTGTAGCCATTAAAACAAAGTAATCCCTTTAGAAACCTGATAAAAAGCAATTGGACGAGGACTGGTATGGTTGGCAATATTCCCTTCCAGGAAAAACTTTTCGCTGCACATCCTGACCGCCTCACACAAAATATTTTTAAGAGTAAGCTTAAAAATTTAGATTGAAAATATCGTAAAACGTAAATTATTGTTCCAATTCTAAAGGATGGATGGAATTCTGGAAAAGTGGATGAATGATTTCAATTATCCATTAAACCAAATTATCCGTTTTTCCGGCTAATGATTGTCATATGAGTTGGATTGAGTATTTGGTTTTTCGAGAAAGCATTAAAAATATTCTTAAGAGCACATTGTATTGTAGATTTTAAAATAAAAATTTATGGCACGTTATTTACTACTGTTTTGTTCACTTTTCTTGATGGGAAGCATTGCTACCGCGCAGACTTCTCTCGCAGGTAAGGTGACGGAAGAGGAGACCGGAGAACCGGCTTTTAATGTAAATATTACCCTGCACAAAAACGGTAATTACATTGGAGGTACAATTTCGGATTTTGATGGTAATTATTCCTTTTCCAATATTGACCCCGGAACTTATGCAGTTGAGTTCAGTTCTGTGGAATTTTCTACCCAACGCATCGAAGATGTAAAAGTGTTGGCTGGAAAAGCAATTAAACTCGACATGAAAATGACCAAGGGGCAGAACCTCCAGGAAGTTGTAGTTACGGGGTACAAAGCTCCGCTGATCGAGCAGGATAATACCACCCAGGGTCGTGTGATCACTGGTGATGATATTAAGAACCTGCCGACACGTAATATCAACGCCCTGGCTTCTACCGCAGCAGGTTTGTCTTCTGCAGATGAAGGAGGAGCAATTGCCATTCGTGGTTCCCGTTCCGATGCGACCAACTATTATGTAGATGGTATCCGTGTTCAGGGAAGTTTGGTTCCTGAATCTGAGATCGATCAGCTTCAGGTAATTACCGGTGGTGTTGCTGCACAGTATGGTGATGTTACCGGTGGTATCATTTCCATTACCACCAAAGGACCTTCTTCCAAATTCAATGGAGGTGTTGAGGCAGAGACATCAAGTTTTCTCGACGCCTACAATAATAACCTTATTGGTTTGAACATGAGTGGGCCGATCCTTAAAAATAAGGAAGGAGTTTCCATTCTCGGTTTCCGTTTGTCAGGACGTTATACCTACAACCAGGATGATGACCCTCCAGCAACAAATGTTTACCGCATAAAAGATGATGCACTTGCCGAACTCGAAGCCAATCCGATCATTGATGTTGGTGGAGACCCTCTGGTAGCTGCAGACTTCTTAACTAATGATCATGTTGATGCACTGGATGCGCGTCCATATGAGGATTTCAAACGTTATGACCTGACCGCAAAGCTGGATGCTCGTTTGAGCGATCAGATTGATGTAACCCTTACAGGGGTAATGTCAAAACGTGAAAATAAATTCACTCCGGGTGGATGGAGAGTTTATAACAGCCACAATAACCCGATTGATTTCAATGATACTTACCGTGGTAATTTCCGTTTCCGTCACCGCCTCGGTGGAGCAGGAACAGATGGAGAAGGTAAAAGCTCATTGATCCAGAATGTATCTTATACACTGCAGGTAGGTTATGAGAACAACCTGAATAACCGTACGGATCTTCACCACGGAGAAAATTACTTTGACTACGGTTTCGTTGGTCAATTGAATCACGAGTGGGTGCCAACTTTCCGTATTGTACCAATTTTTGACCCGGAAACCGGCGAAGAGATTGATCAGCAGATCGTTAACAGTGGTTACCAGCAGGTATTGAGAGAATATGTGCCTGGTCAGCAGAATGCTGTTCTGGCCAATTACAATAACTACCTGGGTATTCCTACGGGAGAAGGGCTGAACTCATCTGTTGGATCTTACATCTTTACAGGTGCAACAACAAATGACCTGATCAACAGAACTGATTTTGTATCCTATAATGGTACAGTGAACGGTACATTTACCGGTTCCTGGGGATTCCATTCTAATGTAGGAACAGTATATAATCTGGCTCGTAAGGTTGATAATGATATTTATACCATGAATGCCAATGCCGCATTTGATCTCGTGCCAGGCGGTTCTGACAAGGGACGTCATAATATTCAGATCGGTATTGCCTGGGAGCAAAGAACAAGCCGTGCTTATAGCGTGGCTCCAAGAGGTCTCTGGAGTATTGCTCGTCAGAAAGTAAACGAGCACATCAGTGGTATTCCACTCGATCCGGAAACTCGTCTCCCTACTATTGATACAGATACTATCGGTTACATCGACGTAGTAACGCCTGCAGGAAACTTCTTCCCTCAGGTTCCATTATATGGAGTTGAATTTTCCGAAGATGCGGATAACCTGTTCTACCGCAGGATCAGAGAATCTCTGGGTGTAGGTCTTGATCAGTTTGTTGATCTGGATGGTTTGACACCTGATCAGCTGAGCCTTGACATGTTTGCGGCGAAGGAGTTGAACGACCAGGGAATACTCGGTTATTACGGATATACTTATCTGGGTGAAGAATTTAACGGATCATTTAATGATTTCTTCTTTGCTGAAGATGAAAATGGTGTGAGAACCTTCCCGGTTGCTCCTGCCCGTCCGATCTATACAGCGGCTTACATTCAGGATAAGTTTACCTTTAAGGATGTAATCTTCCGTTTGGGTGTTCGTATTGACAGTTATGACGCAAACACCAAAGTGTTGAAAGACATTTACTCTCTTTACGAGATTATGGGAGCGGGTGAATTCCATTCCAATTTCGGAGGAGACCAGCCAGGAAATATCGGAGATGATTATAAAGTTTATACAAGTGAAGGAGATAACGTTCTGGCATACCGTACCGGTGATGAATGGTTCCGCGCCAATGGTGAACCTGTTAACAACCCTACCCTCATTTTCGGTAGTGGTCAGGTGAATCCTAAATATAGAGATGCAAGAATTGAAGATATTCCAAACTTTATCAAGAGTCGTGATTTTGATCCTAGCGTATCTTTCGAAGATTACGAGGCTCAGGTGAATGTTATGCCACGTTTGGCTTTCTCATTCCCTATCTCTGATAAGGCGAACTTCTTTGCTCACTACGATGTATTGGTTCAGCGTCCACCGACAAATTCCATTGCTTCTCCAAGAGATTACTTCTATTTCACAGATGAGGCAGGGGTTATCAAAAACAATCCAAACCTCAAACCTGAGAAAACGGTTGATTACGAGGTAGGATTCCAGCAGAAACTCTCTAACTCTTCTGCATTGAAGGTTTCTGCATATTACAAGGAAATGCGTGATATGATCACCTTCCGTACTATTTTCCCTGTTCCTTTTATCGGTCAGTATGATACTTACGATAACCTGGACTTCGGAACTGTAAAAGGTTTCTCCTTCCAGTATGACCTGAGAAGAACCGGTAATGTTAGCTTGCTTGCGAACTACACGCTTCAGTTTGCTGACGGTACGGGATCTGATGCCAACTCTTCAAGAGGTTTGACCAGTCGTGGTGTGATCAGAACATTGTCACCACTTTCATTTGATGAGCGCCACAGAGTGGTTGCTTCTCTCGACTACCGTTACCGTTCAGGAGATGCTTATAATGGCCCTGAGTTGTTTGGCGTTCAGATTTTCGCTAACGCAGGACTTAATCTCCAGTTTACAGCTGTTTCCGGACGTCCTTACACCAAGTACCTGACACCTGCAGAATTGGGTGGAACCCAGATCTCTGGTGCGATCAACGGTGCTCGTAAGCCATGGAACAACTGGTTGAACCTGAGAATCGACAAGACTTTCAGATTGGCTAACAACTATACCTTCAATGTTTACATGAGGGTTTCCAATGTACTTGATAAACGTAATGTGATCAATGTTTACCCAGCAACAGGGGCACCGGATGATGATGGATTCCTCGCTTCTGCCAACGGTATCAGTAAGATCAATCAGATTGAGAATTCAAAGCGTGAGATCGAAGCATATTACGCTTCTTACCAGTGGTCATTGCTGAATCCAAATAACTTCAGCTTGCCTAGAAGAATTTTCATTGGTGCAAGTTTTAGTTTCTAATAAGAATCGAACATGGAATGCGGGAAAATGAATTATTTAAGTTTGTTTTCCCGATTCCTGGTTTTTTAAATAATTCATTATGCAAATAAAAATTTTTAAAATGCGTAATCTAAAAACCTGGCTGTTGAGTATCATCGGTCTTGGTATGTTTACTGTCGCAAGTGCACATATCAACCCCGAATTACACGACAGACCTTCTTCAGATAATAATAATGAGGAGATCAGCTACAGGGAGAATTGTGATAACGCGATCTCCCAGATCGACCAGGCTATTAATAACGTAAGAGCTCGTTTGACGACCGGTGGTGACGTTTGGTGGGATGGTGATGATGGGCTTTATGTAGTTCCAAAAGTAGCTCCGGGTGAACCTCCGGTATCTTCTATTTTTGCGGGTGCTGTTTGGCTCGGTGGACTCGATGATGGTGGAAACCTCAAAGTAGCTGCCCAAACTTACGGACGTAATCAGGGTAACTTTGACTACTGGCCTGGACCGCTTATCCCGGATGGCGACGATCAGGGAGAGATTGTAAAAGAAACCTGCGCCCAGTGGGACAGTTTCTTTTCACTTACTGCCCTCTATATCGTCAAACACAAACCGCTGTTTGAACAATCAAAGGC
>QQUB01000370.1 GCA_008501835.1 Bacteroidota bacterium | reverse complement strand
TTGCGTAAAACCAGTAATTTGTCCCCTAAATTATTTTGTACGTAGTAGCCACGATCATCACAGAAGCTTCTCTTCAAATAGTTGATTGCAGAGAATTATGCTCCCGGAAGTCTCATAGAGACGGCACCTCTTAGCAGGGTACGCCAGTACCCTGTAAAAGACAAGAATCTCCCCAGTTCCATGGGAACGGCACACCCCATCTCCTATGAATCTAAACATACCGTTCCGATGGAACTCTGCAGGCTTTGTTCCTAGCATGAGACTATCGTCTCACGCTAGGATGTGTTATGCCTATGGCATTTGCGTAAAACAAGCAATTTGTCCCCTAAATTATTTTGTACGTAGTAGCCACAGCAATCACAGAAGCTTCTCTTCAAATAGTTGATTGCAGAGAATTATGCTCCCGAAAGTCTCATAGAGACGGCACCTCTTAGCAGGGTACGCCAGTACCCTGTAAAAGACAGGAATCTCCCCAGTTCCATGGGAACGGCATATCTCCATATTCATAAATCAATAATTGCCATTCCATTCTAAAATCTCAAGCTGCTTTGCTTGAAAGAAAGGAATAATTTATTCCAAAACCTCACCCATACCCTCAGTTAATCACTACCTTTATATCAAAACATATCCAAAATGAACCAATTCATCACCACCCTGATTTTTTCCTTGTTAATGCTTACTTGTTCCTGTCAAAATCTTACTGAAGTCACAACGGTGGTCAAGCCCCAATCCTCTGAAGATTCCGGTAAATTGATGGAACTAAAAACCACCCTGGAACAACGTGCCAAAAAGATGAACTTCCGGAAAACCACCATTGAAATCGACGATCCAAAGAGCACGTTAACCCTTACCACAGAGGTCGATTTAGAAACCCAAACGGGCCTTTCCCGCTACCGGTCAATGTTTAAATCCAATACGCTCGAATTATGGGAAACTTATCGCGTGAATGATCCGGAAATCAGCGAGGCCCTGTTGGCAATGCCCGAAATTGATCGTTTCTTGGATTTCCGTCAGTTCGAACTAGGTTACCTCCCTTTGGAGATGTTGGGATTTTGTGATGATGAGTCACTTTTACAAGCCATTGCAGATAGCCTTAGTATCAAACTCTCCAATATTCCAAACTTAAAACTGATGTGGACCTATGAGATGGATAGATTATACGGCGGAGAAAAAGGATATCAACTGTTCTTAATCAATACTACTGGACTTTCTGAAGCAAAGGTAAACGATACTCATATCACAGAAGCAACTGCGGAACCTGATTCATATTCCATGGAGCCTCAAATACTATTCAGCATGAATAAAGAAGGCGCTAAAATATGGAGAGAACTTACAAGAGAAGCTGCGAATAACGAAAACCGAAGCATTGCCATTGTCATCAATGACAAGGTATATTCCGTACCAAGGGTCATGTCTGAAATTTCGGGAGGGAAATGTGCCATATCCGGTGCCTTCAGCCTCATCAAAGCGGATGAAATAGCCACAGCAATCAGCCTGGGCCGCTTACCTTTTCCTATTGAGATCCTTGAAGAAAAAATTCTTAAAGACTGACAATGGATCGTATAATTTCTATGGTTTTATTTAGCCGTCAATTCGGGATGGAGTTTCCTTGAGCAATAATTTGTTACTTTTAGGAGCTCAATTGTCTTCGGGACTCCTTAGACACATTTAAATTATTAATACGATTAGTTTCATGAAAACCATTTCAACCCAATTGATATTTCTTTTGGCATTCATTTTCCTATCAACAATTAGCTATAGTCAGGCATCTTGTGACAATTACGATCAGCAAATGTCAGAAATTGACGGCCATCTTCAAAAATACCCAGTTGATTACAATATGGTTCTAATGCAATTGGAAAAAATAAAAGAAAATTGTCCTGATAAAGCAGAAGAAGTAGACACCAAAATCCAGGAAGTTACCGCAAAACAAAAGGCTAAGATTGCCAAGGCTCGCAAAGAAGCGGCTGAGGCTGCCAGAAAAAGAAGAGCAGCTGATATGGCCAGAAGAAAGGCATTAGAGGAACAACCCAGACAAAAACAACAAATGGACAGGACAAAAGGTCTGTTCGCTTCACAAGGAAAGTACGATCAAGCTGCCTCCAGAGTCTCTTCTACCGGAATTTATGACAACTTTCCAGGGTATGTAGGTTTTTACACCATTGGCCTGGACAACAGAAAATTTGAAGCCCCAAAAGCAATGCAGTCATTCCCGGAAGAAAGTGGTGTTATTGATATTGACATTTGTATTGAAAAAAACGGAAATGTTGTCACTGCAAAGATTAATACTTCCAATACAAATATCAGTACCGAACTCTGGCACCAAAGATTAATTGAGCACGCCAAAAAATTCAAATTTGACCCGGCCGAAGGTCCCAAGCAATGCGGGACCATCCGGTATCTTTTCAAAAAAATCTAAGCGCTACATCTGTACGTGTAATTGTTCCGGGAACTGAGCAGGAATAAACTCTTCCTTTTCATCGATCAACTGCAGGAGGTCGATCTCAATACCACGGGCAATGGTGGAAATGGGAACGTCGTTGGAGGTACCTTCAAACGGGTTTTCTCCTACTCTTCCGATCCTTTCCATAGTATGAAACACCCAGGAAACCGCTGCACAAAACGGAACCGCCAGCCAGGTAAAATACTTGGAAATAAAAGGAAAAGAATCCGAAAAGGTCATCCCGATTTTAGCGAATTCCGGTACTATACCAAATGGAAGTAAAATGATAAACACCCAGACGAAATAATTGGCCAGGGTCGCATATTGCCGGGGATAAGGAAAATTCTTGATCCGTTCTGATTTCCCCTGAAGGGTGAACATTTCTTCCAGTACATTCTCAAGTTCCAAAAAGGAAAAGTGCCAGATAATGCCTTTTTCCTTCAACTCACGTAAATAGCGGGACTGGAGAAACAAGATAGCAGCAGCCTTATTCTTTTTGGTCATTATATAATCCCGCTCCTCCTGGGTAAGGTAGTGCAATAATTCATCCCCAAGCGCCGTAACCCTTTCCGGGATGTGTATCATTTTTGACCATTCCTTGTTGGTTCTGTGTTCCTCAAAAACCTCCCAGGATTTATGTTCCCGCATGGCATACCGTAGGGCTGTCAGCCAGGCTATATGACGGTACACGAATCTTTTTATTAGGTCATTCAGCACACTCTCCTCCACAGGCTCAAGAGCGTGCTCATTCGTAACCATATCTTTGATCTTCATACCCCAGGTTCTTGAGGTATTAACCACTCCTCCCCATATTTTCCGGGCTTCCCAAATACGCCCATAGGCTGAGTTATTTTGAAACCCGACTATAAACGCTACGGCTGTACCGATGAGGGCAACGGGCGTCCAGGGCACTTTTAAAAAGGTGAACCCAAGACTTTCATACATCCATGCCACAACAAGCGCAAATAGCACAAAACCAAGCACCTCCCAGCGTGTCCACCAGAACATTTGTTGTACAGAATATCTTTTTTTGGTTAACATGATAAAAAATTCAAATAGTTAATAAAACAATTCCCTAACCAGGGCAATTGTGCAATGGATATAAATCTTCAAATTCCCCAAATTAATGTCTACAGGAACACCCGGAGTGCATAAAGCTCCCTGTCTTGCTATCCATTGGCCAGGCATTTCCACTCCCGGGTTGTTCAAAATAGAATTTGGTCCGCTTTCTGTCGTAATTGCCAATTTCATTCATGGTACCAGCATCGTATAACCTTCCATTCAACATCACATATTTAATGGAGTCCGAATGGCGGATATCTTCCAATGGATTGGCATCCAGAATAATCATATCCGCCAGTTTTCCTTCCTCGATGGAGCCAATCTGCTTATCCATCCCCAAATATTTTGCTCCATTGATGGTCGCACATTTCAAGGCCTGATGATTCGACATTCCGCCCTGGGCGAGCATCCATAGTTCCCAGTGGGCACCTAGTCCCTGTAACTGTCCATGAGCTCCCAGGTTGATATTCACCCCGTTTTCCTGAAGTTTGGTACAGGACTGAGAGGTCAAAATATGTCCGTTGTCATACTCTTCATCGGGAATCATGGTTCTATGGCGGGAACGCGCATCGATGATGGATCGCGGTGTAAAAGTCAGTAAACGATCATTTTCCCAAACCTTATCTTTTTGATAAAAATAATACTCCCCGTTGATACCCCCGTAATTGACGATCAAGGTTGGTGTATTATGAGTTTCTGTAGCTGCCCAAAATTTCAAAACATCATTATGTAATGGAGCTACAGGAATATTATGTTCCACTCCTGTATGACCATCTGCCACCATAGAAAGATTATGATAGAAGAACGAACCTCCCTCCGGCACTACAATCATTCCCAGTTCCCGGGCTGCCTGAATCACCTGCTGTCGCTGATCACGACGAGGTTGATTATAACTTTTCACAGAAAAAGCACCATAGGCCTTTGTTCTTCGAAGCGCAGATTTGGCATCCTCCAGACTGTTGATCACTGCTTTAAAATCTCCCTCAGCTCCATAGAGGATCACCCCGGTCGAAAATAACCTTGGTCCGATCATCTCTCCTGCTTTGATCATTTCTGACTGAGAAAAAATCATTTCCGAATTGGAAGAAGGATCATGTGCGGTAGTAACACCATAAGCCACATTAGCAAAGTATTCCCATTGCTTTTGAGGGCTGAGCCCGAGGCGGAAATTACCCAAATGTCCATGAACATCTATAAGTCCCGGCATGATGGTTTTGCCTTCAAGGTCATAAATCCTGGCTGATTTGGGAATGCGTACTTTTTCTCCAACTTTTTTGATCTCGTTGCCTTCTACGAGCACTGTTCCCGATTCAATGACTTTATCACCTTCCATGGTAATTATTCGTGCATTGGTAAAGGCAATCATCCCTTCCGGGCGATCTGAATTTAATTGTAAATCAATTTTTAATCCTGTGGTATCCACTGGAGGTACAGTATCTACCGCTCCTTCCAGAAAGGTAAATCTTCTGGTGAGTTCGTCACTAAAATATTCATTACCCAACGTCCAGAAAAGTTTTTTACTATCAGCAGACCAATGCAGGTTTACCCCAGCATCTCTGGCCACTTTTGCAACAGGAACAGCTTTCGTTTTAGCCGATAAATCCATAGCCTTTCCTGACAAAGGCATAGGGGCGATATAAACTTTATACAGATCAGTAAAGGCGATCCAGCGGTTATCAGGACTTGGGGTAAACTGGGTAGCATATTTCCCTTTAAAGATGACTTTCTTATCAGTACCGTTCAGTTTTACACTTTCAAAGGTTTTCTTTAAACTTCCAAACGGATACCCACCTGTTGAATAAAACAATCGCTTACCATTCTTTGAAAAAACAGGATTCTGTCCATTGGCCTGAACGAATTTCAGATCACTTCCGTCAGCATTCATCATATATAGTCCCGGCTTTTTGGAATGGGTGAATCCCTGGTGTCCGTTACCTCCGTCCTTTCTGAAGACGATCTTTTTACCATCGGGAGAGAAAACCGGAGTTCGGTAGATTCCTTTTTTGGAAGTTAACTTGGAAACACTTCCACTCGTAAGATCGATCACATTCACAGCTCCCATTGCTTCGTCATCCCATGACACATAGGCTACTGAGTTTCCGTCAGGTGAAAAAGCAGGTTCAAATTCCAAATCTTTACTTTCGGTGAGCCTTTCCGGCTTTCCGTTTGGCAAATCCATTTTCCATAGATGTCCAACGGCATTGAACACCACCATTTTTCCATCAGGGCTTGTCCTTAAATGACGAATAACTTTCACTTTAAACTGATCGGAAAATGCAGGATTTTCAAAACGTAAGGTCTCTGCCATTTTGTGTTTGGCCTTTACTGTGAAAGGAATATTTTCCGCATTTCCATCCTCTGCATTTACCTTCCATAACTTCCCTTTACCCCAAATGACTATGTGTTTATCATCCGGCATCCAGTCGAAGCCCGTGTAGGAACCAAAGATGGTCCAGGCCTCCTGCTGGTCCTTAGTCAATCCATCAAAAAGCGGGAACTGCTCTCCCGTTTCCAGATTATGAACAAAAAGAACTGACTTGGTGCGTACCCGACGAACAAACGCCAGTTTTTTACCATCATTGGAAATTTGTGGACGCACTGCTCCTCCTGGCCCTCGAACCACTGTTTCAACTTTTCCCTTTTCACGGTCGTACCGTTTAATCACAAAAATCTGGCTGTTCGGATTCTTATTGTATTGAAAATAACCTCCCGGATAAACATCCTCGCTGAAGTAAACATATCTGCCATCCGGAGACACGCAGGGTTCATTGACATCCTGTTGGTCATTTTTTCTTTTGGTGAGCTGTACCCCGGATCCTCCGGAGATATGATACATCCACATCTCTCCGGCACCAAGGGAACGCTGGGAAGTAAAATGTTTTCTGGCAATAATGTACTGTCCATCCGGCATCCAGACCGCATTATTCAACAACCGGAATGTTTCTTTGGTGATTTGCTTGGCTTCTTTGCCATCGGCATTCATCGACCAGACGTTATCTCCGCCTCCGGCATCACTGGTGAATAATATTTTTTTTCCGTCAGGACTGAAGCGTGGCTGAACCTCCCAGGCCAATCCTTGTCGCAAAACTTCAGCCTTTCCACCGGAGACAGGCATGCTATAAATATCTCCCAGAAGATCAAAAACCATCGTTTTTCCATCCGGACTGATATCGAGATTCATCCAGGTCCCTTCGTCCAGGTCTAATTCGATTGCTTTATAATTTCCGGGAGGATTATTGACGTCCCATTTTTTCTTCTCTTTTTTATCCTGGGCGAATAGAGCAACAATCATCAGGGCCATCAGAGTGGTCATCAATGCTTTTTTCATGATCTTGTTTTTATTGTCAAATAAGTTGGTTAGTAAAAATGGAGGGCAAAAAACCATTAGCAAAGAAAAAGAAAAGTAATTGAATTTGGAAATGGAGGTATTCAGCTCAGACCTCCGAGGTTTCCAAAACCTCGGAGGTCTGGCCACTTAACTACCCCCTTGTTATAAACACCACAGAATATTAGCAATCAATATTTTAAAAATTTAAGTTTTATTTTTTTGATATTATAAATTTTTTGTATTAATTTTAATTTACTGTTATCCAAAAAAAATCAAAATGGAAGAACAAAATAAAATAATAGTTTTTCAGGAAAAGGAAATTCGTCGTATCTGGCATGAGGAGGAATGGTGGTTTGCTGTAGTTGATATTATTGAGGTATTAACTGAAAGTTCTAAACCTAGAGATTATTGGTATCGATTAAAAAAGAGGGAACTCGAAAAAAGCGACCTTGAACTGTCGACAAATTGTCGACGGTTCAAGATGATTGCTAATGATGGGAAAAATAGACAAACTGAATGTGCTAATACAGAATGGATATTCCGCATTATCCAATCAATCCCTTCCCCCAAGGCAGAGCCTTTCAAACAATGGTTAGCCAAAGTTGGATATGAACGAATTCAGGAAATCGAAAACCCCGAACTTGCAGCTCAAAGAGCTCGAAATTACTACAAACAATTAGGATATAGTGATGCCTGGATCGAAACCCGCCTAAAAAGCGTTGAAATTCGGAGTAAACTTACAGATGAATGGAAAGAACGAGGAGTCAAAGAAGGTAGAGAATATTCAATACTTACTGCTGAAATTTCAAAAGCCACTTTTGGCCTTACCCCTTCTGAATATAAAAAACATAAAGACCTGGAAAAGGAGAACCTGAGGGATCATATGACCGATCTAGAATTGATCTTCACAATGTTGGGTGAAGCAACTACCCGGGACAAAGCCGTTGAAAAGGATGCCCAAGGATTTGATAAAAACAAAGAAGCTGCCGTCGAAGGAGGAACTGCCGCAGGAAAAGCACGTGATGCCTATGAAAAAGAAACTCAAAAAAAAGTTATAACCGAAAAGAACTACAAGCACCAAATTGCAGAAGCCAAAAACAAAAAACTCATTGACCCGGGAAATTAACCCAACCGATAATAAACACTCTTCAAATACGCCCCTTCCGGAAACCCAATGGGATGATCTATATCGTGGAGGGTCTTTTCCAGTTCCTGGTATTTTCTGCCGGAATTACTGACCTCCTTTTCCACCAGTTCAAAATATTCATCAGCTTTTATCCGGCTGGAACAGGAAGCCATCAGCAATATCCCGTTTTTGGCGACGAGACCTATGGCAAGGTGACATAAACGAGCATAGGTATTCATAGCTTTTTGCCGTTCACTGTCCCTTTTGGCAAAAGAAGGCGGATCGACGATGACGATATCAAAAGTTTTTCTTTGCTTTTGCAATTGCTCCATGCCTTCAAAAGCGTCGATGGCCATTATTGTATGATTAGCCTTTTTAAAATTCAGCGCGACATTCTGTTTGGCCATTTCCAATGCATGGGGACTGATATCCAGACTCACCACTTCCCGGGCACCACCACCAAGAGCATGGACAGAAAACCCTCCGGCGTAGGCAAAAATGTCCAGGACACTTTTTCCTTTCGACAGTGTTCCTATCTTTCGACGGTTATCCCGGTGATCCAGAAAGAAGCCGGTTTTGTGGCCCTTAATGACGTTGGCTGAAAATCGCAGACCGTATTCCCTGAAGATAACGGACTCTTCCGGCAATTCACCTGAAAGGACCTGACCATCATGTAAACCATGTAATTGAGCTGAAATTCGTTGCAAAGAACGGCTAAGGCGCAAAACAAGGGTTTGGGCTTTACTCTGCTTCATCAAAATTGGCACTACCATTTTTAAATACGGCAACCATATTCTTGAATAAAGCTTTACAACCAGCACACCGGCATATAAATCAACAATCAATCCAGGAAGGCCATCATTTTCACCATGGATAAATCGGAAGCTGTCGGTTTTCGTTTCCAGCAATGGTTGTCTAATTTTATAGGCCGCTTCAATTTTTGACTGGAACCAAACTTCGTCAATCTTTGCAGGATTCTGAAATTGTAAAAGTTTAATACGTATCGGCGAATCCGGATCGTACAAGCCGAGGGCAAGGAATTTATTCTTTTTCTGATCGTAAATACTGGCCAGCTCACCGGCATTTCCCTGAAGATTTTGTTTTCGTAT
>QQUB01000568.1 GCA_008501835.1 Bacteroidota bacterium | reverse complement strand
TACCCAATCCTCCGGCCCCGATGACCAGCACTTTGCCATCTTTCAATTTTTGCTGGGCCTCAACACCAAAACCCGGCAAAGTTAAATGCCGTGCATATCTTCGTAATTCTTCGTTGGTCAGCATCAGGAACTGGTTTGAGAATCTAAGGTTTGATAATGATGAAAACGCTGTTTCAGCTGAATTGTTCTTACCGGAACTTTTTCTTTTTACTACCCTGATATAGTTCATAATGTTGGAACTTACAATCAAGGGAACCATTGATCAAGGGTATTTTTCTGGAGGTTCTGAGACCGATGTGTTTGAAAGCGTCGAAATTAGAAGAAAGTATCCAGGCATCGAATCCTGTAAATGTTTGTTTTAATTTATCACCTATCATGGAATACAGGCCATTGATATTTTCTTCTTCAAGACGTTCACCATATGGAGGATTGATGACCAAAAGTCCGCCATTATTCGCCTCCAACTCGAAATCAGCAAAATCCTTACACTCTAATCGTATTTTCCCATCCAGTCGAATGGCTTTTACATTTGTTCTGCTCGCTTTTATCGCTTCGAGATCTATATCAGACCCCATGATCCTGTACCGAAAAGCCCTTTGCTTTTTCCGTGCTTCCTGTTTTACCTGTCTCCATAAACGGGCATCAAAGTCTGGCCAGTTCATAAAACAAAAATCCTTTCTCAGAACCTGAGCAGGAATATTATACGCCATCATCGCCGCTTCAATCAGGATAGTGCCTGATCCACACATGGGATCAACGAAATCCCGATCTGCTTTCCATCCGGCAAGTTTCAGCATTCCGGCGGCCAGCACCTCACTGAGTGGTGCGGAGGTTTGGGATATCCTGTAATTACGCTTATGCAGGGAGTCTCCGGAACTATCAAGAGCAACAGTACATTCAGAGCCACCTATATGGATATTAATTCTCAAAAAGGGATTATTGATATCTACACTTGGGCGTCTTCCGGTTTTTGACCTGAACTGATCTACAATGGCATCTTTAGTTTTGAGTGCGACGTATTTAGAGTGGTTGAAATGTTGAGAAGATACCGCAGCATCAATCGCCAGGGTATCCCGGATACTCATGAAGTCTTCCCAGTTAATGGTTTGAATTTTCTGGTAAAGTTCATGTTCATTCCTCACATTGAATTTGGCAATTGGTTTTAAAACCCGAACCGCGGTACGCAGTTCGTAATTGGCCCGATACAATAACTCCAGATTTCCTTCAAACTGCACAGCACGTTTAAGAGCGACAATATTTTCGCCTCCCAATGAAGCGATTTCCTTTTCCAAAACGGACTCCAGTCCTGCCAGGGTTTTTGCTACTATTTGCACATCAACAAATTTTGTGCGAAGATAAGAAGAAAGTCATGAAAGTGAAGAGTGCAGGATGAAGAGTGAAAGTAGTTTCAGGTTGTTTCACTTGGTTTCAGTTTGTTTCAGAAGTTCAAGGAGTTCAAAGGGTTCAGGGGGTTCAAGTTGAGCGAAGCGAAATTCCGTACTCTCAGAGCAGTGGCGAAATACCAGATGAGATTTTGTATCGAATGCACGGGTAATGTCGGGAGTAAAAAGGCATAAAAACAAAAATCCCGAATTTTGACACTTGTCAAAATTCGGGATTAAAGTATTGTTACAATCAATAAAGAAGAAAACTCTTAGTATGACCAGAGGTCATGTTCGAAGTTGAAAATTTCAGCTTCGATATTTCTTCCTTCCAAAAGAAGATCAACTCCAGAAAGGTAATCCTGTAAACGCTGGTCGAAAACATTGGATTCCTTGTAAACAAAGCTGGCGAAGAAACGCATTTCAAGCAGGTCTTCCCAAGACATTGGGGAAGCATCGTTGCCGTAGTTAAATACGCGCTCTCTTGCAAGCATTTCTCTTGCTCCAGGATAGTATACCCAGAACATCGGCTTTTCATATTTGAAGTTACCGTTTTCATCTTTCACGTCCAGCAGAGGTGCGATTCCGAGGATACGTACCTGCAATGTAGAAGATTCTTCATCGAAAAACCAGATTTCCTTAACACGGAAACGTTTCACATCTTCCGGGTTAATTTCGTTGGTTACGATCTGGATCTTTTCTTCATAGGTTACCGGATCGAAGGTTGTAACCGTATCGATACTGGCTCCCATGGAAGCAACTTCATCCGGATCAAGCGGAGCTGTAAATTTGTCATTTTCAGCATCGTAAACAGTGATTTCACCTGCTTCCGCTGCCTCCATCAAAATGGTGAAGAATGGACGCTCAGGGTAAGCCCAAGGCAGATTCATTTTCTCACGCACGTCGATAACTCTCCAGATGCGCTTTTCCCAGAAAAGGTCTGCTTCGCGAATATGATCGTAAGGAAGTACTCTTTTCTCAACGATTGTTCTTTTATCAACAACGTCATCGAGTGGTCCTTGTTCATCCTCATTTTCTGCCTCCGTGAGAATGATGTTGTCCGGCACCTGTGCGGTAGCCGGGGCTGCAAAGAATAAAAATAAGAAACTAATTCCCAGCAGTTTTAAAGTGATCTTCATGATTGTGTATGTTTTTAAAAAATGTAAAAGTGCACTCCTTAAACGGTATATCCTAGTGCACTATTACACTTTAACAGAAAATATTTACTTTATCTTAAATACCATGGAGTTAATAGGCCTACCGGCTTTATCTCCAGGACATCTTGCCTTCACATTATCAAAGTAATAGATATCTCCAGGTTTAGCTCTGGAAACAAGTCTTCTCGATTTTTCATTATAACGTGCTCCAGGATTCACAGATTCAACAGGATCCTGACGCTTAGCTACGTATACCAGGTTAAAGCCCTGAATAACACAGTTCGCATCAAAGTCAAAGTTGTCGAGGAATGCACCTACACCACCCTGAGCCTTGAACTCACCGTTACCCATCTGTCCACCTGAGCTCTTACTCAAACGTGCAACCGGGTCAGGAATACGCTTAACACGGAAGATCTTGCTGTCTCTCAAACCACCACCGGAAACATTTACACGACATTCACCTGGATTGGTAACCTCAACATCCCACTTACTTTTACCTGTTTTGGAAAGTTTTCCTCCGGCTCCGCTTACACTTACACTCAGGTCATTACTTGAGATACCTGCAGCAGAAACAGCGATCGGGTTCTTAACACCAATATAAAATACATTCATCTTTTCAGCAGAAACCGTTACAGAACGCTCTCCAACTTCATACTTGAATGTTTTTGAATAAGTATCAACTTTTCCGGTAAATGGATTTTCAACGTTGATATCAACCTTGTATTCTTTTTCACCAATAGAAGAGGTACGAACACTGTATTGTCCTTTTCCTTCTTCAATTGAAAGAGGAGAACCGTTAACACTCATTGAGATTCCTTCAGCTGCCTGTGATGAGAAAGCACTCAGGAATACTTCAGCAGTATATTCTTCTCCTTTGATTACGTATCCTTTTTCAGCTGATGCAACAGGCTCGAATTTATCGAACTCAATAGTTGTAGCACCGATCTGGCTGGAAAAGAAGTTAATGATCGTCGCCTCGGAGTTAGTCGCGTCATTCTGGAATTTACGCAATACAGGGTAACAAGCCGCTACAGGCATGTGTCCGAATACGAAATCTTCCCAGCTTGGCTTTTTATAATCTCTCCAGGTCTGGTCATCAGTTTTAAGTGAAAGGTTCTGAAGAAGGTTCTCAACATCACTCTCTTTGATATTGGTACCTTCAATGTTCATAGCCTGAACATTTCTTACGAGGTCTACCAAAGCAGTTCTGGTATCATCGATCTGCTTCTTCAGTTCAGGACCAACTGGTTCACTTTTCAGCTTACCGGCAGTTCCTTTGACACCGTCAACGAAATAAGCCGTTGGGATTTCTTTATCCTTGAAACGCTTAGGCTTACCCGCTTTCTTAGGGTCTTTAAAGTCATCCGGGAATAATCCACCTGCTTCTTCAACAAGGTCTTCGCGGATTCCATCAATGTAGGTATTAAAATTACCAACAATTTCCTGTGCCTGTTTTGCTGCATCGTGCAGCGGCTTGTAATTAGGCTTTTCAGCCACAGTTTCCTCCATGGAGGCTAGTACTTTTGTATTCGTAGTTTCTACGATGTCGCTAGAGGTATCAATACTTTTATCCAAAGTGAAAAAAGCATTCATAACTTCCGCGGATACGTTCAACGCCAACAACGCCGTCAGTACCAGGTACATCAGGTTAATCATCAACTGCCGCGGTTCCTTAGGTATTGACATATTCTTTCTTTTTTAATTTAAAAAATAGATTAATTCAGTTACCTAAGCTCAGTTAGCTCTTAACATTTGACATCGCTGAAATTACGTTTCCGTAAACATCATTCAACGCGGTATAAGTATTGTTCAAAGAACCGATGTTTTGGTTCAAAGCACCCAATTGTGCTTTATACTGCTTGGTGTCTTCCAATGAATCGCTCAGGTTAGCCATAGCTTCATTGAGCTTGGAATAGAAGTTATTCATTGATTTGATCTGCTCACTTGTACCAGAGAAATCAACTTCCTGTAATGCTTTGAGTGAAGACATGCTACGCGACATAGTTTGCAACTCTGTCAACATTCCACCCAACTGCTGTTCTACAACTTCACCGTTCAAGGCAGGAGTAGAAGCTCCAACAGGACCTTCTGTTAAAGGCGCGATATTAGAATCGTGATCTGCCAATCCTGGGTACAGTTTGTCCCAGTAGTAATCAGGCTCTGGTCCTACAAGACCGAGGAAGAGGAAGATAAATGCTTCAGTTCCGAGTCCGATCATCAACATAAGACTCGCACCATCCCAACTTTCCAGTTTAAAGAGTGCTCCAAGAAGTACTACAGCAGCACCAGCACCAATGATAAGATTTTTAATGTACTTGAATCCTTTAGAATGCAAAAAACTCATTTGCTAATAATTTTAAAAAGGTTAGCTAATCATAAATAATATTCGATTCCCTGTTTTCAGGAAACTCCGAACTCATAATGCACAGGTTAAAAAAAGTAACAACCTGACATGAAAAAAAATTGGGAGATCAACAAAAGAATCAAAATGAAAGTGAGGATATCGCCTTTTAAACAATATCCTCACCTGATTTTTCTTTTCCTAGAAGTCATTAATTGAACGACCGAGGAAGGTAAGGGCACAACGGAAACCAACGTAAGATTTTGTTGTATCCTGGTATTCCCAGTGACGGGTACCTGTCTGAATGAAGTGGGCTACGTCTTTCCAGGATCCGCCTCTGATTACTTTACGCTTGTAGGCTTCAGGATCATCGTCCTGCGCGTCGTAGCGAATATCAGGGTTAAGGTCGTGAACGAATGAATATGCGTTTGCGTAGTATGCTGAACTTGTCCATTCGGCTACATTACCGGCCATATTAAACAGTCCGTATCCGTTTGGATCGTAAGCATCAGCTCTTACAGTATACTGACCACCGTCTTCTGGATAGTTACCGCGGCCTGGCTTGAAGTTTGCCAGCAAGCACCCTTTGGCATTTCTGGTGTAGTAACCACCCCATGGGTAAGGAGCGAGATCCTGACCACCTCTGGCGGCGTATTCCCACTCATGCTCTGTAGGCAATCTGAAATCTTCAGAGTTGATTCCGTCTCCTCTGTCATTCTGGTAGGCATTCCAGAGTTTGGTTCTCCAGTAAGCAAATGCTGTTGCCATTCTCCAATCCACACCAACTACCGGATAATCATCGAAGGCCGGGTGCCAGAAGTAGTTACGGGCCATTGGTTCGTTGTAGGAGTAGGAGAAGTCACGTACCCATACCAAGGTGTCAGGGTAAACATTTACTTTCTTTCTATTAATAAAGGAGTTTCTTGGAGATCTGCCTTTGTCATTAGCGGCAGCTTTCCAGTCGAACCACTCATATTCATAAACGAGTTTGCTTACGTCGAGTTCTTTCTTACCGGCGAATCTGTCATCACCCTGGTAGTAAAGATCGTACAGAGTTTCATCTTCCCAGTCGATTTCATATTCCCAGTCAATGAACTGGTCACCTTCATCATTTTCGTAATAATGATCGAGATAGGAGTGAGCGATTGAATCTCTTACCCAATAAACAAATTGTCTGTATTCGTTATTGGTAATTTCTGTCTCATCCATATAGAAGCCCTGGATAGAGATAGATTTTTGTCTTTGGACATAGGTGTTGCTGATATCCTGGTCACTCGCTCCGATGTGGAGGGTTCCGGATGGAACGTAAACCATGCCATAGGGATTAATGCCTTTCCATGATGGACGATCCATGACGCCTGTCAATTCACCGGTTTCACGTCTTCCACAGGATACTACCACCAAAATAACGAATAGCAAAAGAGATGCTTTTAATAGTTTTTTCATGTTTACACCCGAGTTTTCCTTCTGAAAATTAATGAATAATTAAGTGAGCAATTTTAAAATGCCCGTAAATATAGATTCTTTGATTATTTTATCAAAAATATGTTTTCTAAATTGTTAGAGAAATGTCAAAGTTTAACATAACTGATTAGAAGAACGCAAAATTAACACTATGTATTATACATTCTAATTTTTTTAAAACCTTAACATTTTAAGGGTGCCCTACGGGCCAGGATGCGAACAATCGCTTCCTGAAAACCTCCAAAACCAAATTTCAAATTACAACCTCAAAACACAGTGATTGCTTACTGGTTGAAAGTTGAAAACTGAATTTTGTTTTTTCTCAAGGTGCCTTGGCACTTGAGTGTAGGTTCCTTTCTGAATCCTTAAAAAACGGGATATTAAAGTCTGTCTTTTTATGGATCCCAACAATTAAATCCCGTTTTGACGCGACAAAATTAATTTTTTCTGTTGATGTTCAAAGAAACAACCAACAAAAAAAATGTACGCTGAAATGCAAAAGCTGCATTTTAACATTTACCGCAACTCACAAAAAAACGGGGTTCAAACCCGGTTTCCGGCAAACCAGATTCATTTTTCCAAAGAGAGACAGGCCTGAATTATTCAGCTTCACACAAAAAAGAGGTGAACCTATCTTAATGTGAAGCTTAAATGTAAAGTGCAGAATGTAAAATGTAAAATTGATAAAACCTTTTTTGATAAAGTCTAAAAATAATAACGTTGCTTTAATCAAAAAAGGAAAAAATATTCCCTTGCAGGATTAATAACTTCTGCACTCTTCATTCTACATTTTGCGGTTTTAAATTCAGGTTTCACTTTTATACTATCCTTTTACTTTAACAGTTAATTCAGTGAAACCGTCATAAAACAGGCCGCTATAAAAACCGGGGATTGTAGATAATTTTTGGTAACCTTCCCTTCCCGATCGTTTGTTCCAGTGTGTAAGTTATCTGAATCTCATGCGAGCCACTGTGCGCATTATTGAGCTTTGACAAACCCAGATCATAAGCATAGGCAACCCGAAGTTTATCATTCAATGTAAACCCGCCAATGAGGGCAAGGGCATCTATTGTACTGGAACTATAACCTCTAAACGAGGCACCTCCAAAAATATTGTCATTATAATTTACCAACATCGAAACATTGGTCTGTAACTGCGTGGCATCCGATTTGACCGATACCGATGGCCGCAGTACAAAAGCATCCGATAATTCGAAATTGGCAGCTGCACTCAAATAATAATGCCTCACCAACCGAAGACTCACTCCGTCCAGCGATGCACTACCTTCATTAATATTGTGAATGGCAAGGCCTCCTTCAAACCGTTCTGTCTGATAATAAACGCCAAAATTAGCCGTAGGAATAGTCAGACTAATATTGGTGGTGGGCAATATATCATCGTTATGAGTGAAATTTCCGGGCTCAATATAACTTCCTTCCGGAGTCAGTAATTTACTGCCATCCAGAGAACGTGAAATTGCACCGGCTGATAAACCGGCTGAAAGTACACCATTACCCAAATAAAGATGATAATCATAGGCGAGTAACCCCATCACACCTTGCTCTGCACCCTGGGTCTCGTTCTGAACTCTAACACCCACTCCACTATTAAAAATATACAGGGGCATATGAGCGTTTACCTGCTGCGTCCTGGGTTGGCCAGGGAGGCCCACCCACTGACTGCGGATACTGGCAGTCATTTTGAGGGAAGGTTCAAGCCCGGCATAGGCAGGATTGATGGTAAAGGGATCCAGCATTTCCAGGCTGTATTGAGGTATCTGCTGCCCGTATATATAGGTACAGATAAATGTGCCAGCGATTATCAGAAAGATGCGATTCATCGGGAATATTTTTCTATAATTGTGCTGTAATTTAGGTAATTCCACAGAAAAAGGAAAGGTGAAGTACCTTTTTGTCTGGGAAATACCCTAAGATTTAAACTCCGATGCAGCAATTTAGTTCAAAAGGGTATCTTGAAAAAAATAACACTTAAATAACTAATTACATGAAAAGAGCAGGTATTTTATTTTTGTTTCTGGCCATCAGTTTTGGTGCTACTGCACAAATGTGGATTGAAGTCGGAGCGAAAGGTATGTATGGTTTTAAAGGATTTTATAATGATAACATCGTCAATGACCGCGACCATGAATACAAGATCAGCACAGGTTATTCATATGGTGGATTGCTGAACATCAACTTTGCGGACAGACACGGTTTTATCATTGAAGGACTGCTTTCCGAAAATATCCAGAAATTCAATTGGGAAATAGGAGGTTCACTTCAAACAGCCAGTGAGGTTACCTGGTCCACCTTTGACGGATATCTGATGTACAGGGCTTACAACAACACTGCATTTTTGGAAATCGGACCAAAAATTTCCATCGTAAATGCAATTGATCAAACTCCTAACCCACTCAATATCTGGGATGTTCCAAAACAATACAGTGATCAGTATTGGTCTGCGGCAGTCGGTTTTGGAGGTATGATTGTAGGATCTGAGTTTTTCACACTCAAGATGGGACTGCGCTTTGAATATGCTTTGACTGACCTCGTTGATGAAACGGGAGAAGGAAATGGTTTCCCAGCATATTATGTCAATTATGAAAGTTATAAAGGCTCCAACCCTTTTAGCGCAACCTTGAACCTGGAACTAAATTTCGCCATCGGCGCCGTTGCCCGTGCCCAGTGTGGCAGAAGAAGCTTTATCTTTGGGTCAGGCTATTAGAAATGCACAGTGTATAGTGCTGAGTGCTGAG
>QQUB01000282.1 GCA_008501835.1 Bacteroidota bacterium | reverse complement strand
TTCTTATAACTATGCTCCAACTTTTGGGGACCTTGATGGTGATGGTGACTATGACATTATTATCGGAGAACAATTCGGGCAGTTATTTTATGGAGAGAATACTGCGGGGCCAGGGAATCCGATAGACATTGCAGGAGTTTCCTATAATTATATGGAAATCAATGTTGGACAGGCCAGTGTTCCCCAGGTGATCGATCTTAACAGAGATGGTTTAAAGGACCTGATCATTGGGGAAAAGAACGGAAATGTTAACTACTTTGTCAATACAGGGTCGAGCACTAATCCTGTTTTTGAGTCAGATCCTTCCATGGCTCCCAATAATTTCTTTCTCGGAGAAATCGACACCCGGATTCCTGGTTATTCAACGGGTCATTCGGCACCTTTTGTTATAGATACTGAAGATGAAGGTTATATGCTGTTCACGGGTTCTGAGGTAGGATCTCTTGAAGTTTACACCAATATTGACAATAACCTTGACGGGACCTTTGATATTGAACATGCCAATTTTCTGGGGAATCAGGAAGGTATTCGTACCCATATCGTTTTGGAGGATTTGAATAATGATGGATTGCTGGAATTGATCTTTGGAAATTTTTCTGGTGGATTGGAAATTTTTGCCACAGACATTCAAAAGTATGTTAATGTTTCTACCAATGAACCGGAGGTGCTTGCTGATTTGAGAGTTTTTCCTAATCCGGTTTCCGGGAAGGTCAATTTGGTGACTCAAACAACAGCGGAAGATGAAAAAACAGTTGCTCTGTACGATAAATTAGGACGAAAATTACTTGTCAGGAATTGGGTTGGTGCAACTTTGGATATTGACGTTTCTCAATTGAATTCGGGTATTTATTTTATCGAAATTATTGCCCGGGGGAACTACAGGATTGAAAAAATAGTTGTTGAGTAAAAAAAAATCGCACGAGATTAAAATTAATATTATCTTTACATCACAAATTAGAAGATAATATTATCTAAGATAGTTTTCATTTGGTTTTTTGGGGTTGGAGCCTCCCGTCTTTAGGGGGGCTCTTTTTTTTTATCAGGGTTCCCAAAACAGGAATCACCAAAACCACAATTATGGTACGATTTTTTATCTCCATCTTATTAATTCACGGTTGTTTAAGCTTTGGTTTCACTCAAAAAAACGAGTTACCTCAACTCCAGCCGTCCTTTATGGCTATTATTGTAACTAATATCGATAGCTCCGTTAACTGGTACCAGGAAATGCTGGGGTTTGAGGTTGAGAATCGCATGGATCTTGCAGACCGGGGAATTTGGCAATCCAATTTGAAAAACGAAGCAATGCGGCTTGAATTGATTCAAACCAGTTCAATGATTAATTCGGAAGAGCTATTATCAAAAAGGGGAAGTAAGGTTAAACTCACCGGCTTTTTTAAAATAGGATTCACCGTCAAAGATTTTGATAGCCAGCTTTCATTTTTGGAGTCCAAAAAAGCTAACTTTCATGGCAGGGTAGTGGAGGATATGGTTTCTGGTAAAAGAATGCTGATTGTTCTTGATCCGGATGGGAACAGGATACAATTGTTTGAGCAATAAAAAAGCCCGACCAGAAAACTGATCGAGCTTTAGGTGCCCGGAAAGGGACTCGAACCCCCACGCCTTGCGGCACACGCACCTGAAACGTGTTCATCTTGATTTTTGATTTATAAGTATATGATTTTCATGTTTTTAGAAATATAGAAAATTTTTATTTGCTCTAAAATTTCTAAGCATGAAAGAAATTTCAGTTGTACTGTTCAAAAGTAAGAAGCTTTCCAACGGGAAACATCCCGTAATGCTCAGAACCTATTTCGATAAGGAACGCTACATTGCGATTACGTCTGCACATGTGAGCGAATGGGATAAGAAAAATGGTCGATTCAAAAAAAAATACCAAAATTGAAGCAGCAGAAAATAGCTTGATTAGAGAATATCTAAAGGCAGCTCATAAAGCGGTAGCAGAAATGAATGCCTTAGGCAGGCCAATTATTTCTGACGCAGAATATGAGCTTTTTAAAAACAAGCTTAGAAGCGGATCTTCATCGACAAATATTTTTGAGTTTATTGATTCTAGGAACCTTTTATTGGACTGAGCCAAACACCCCACAGGGAGCATATTCAACTCCCTGTGGGGTCACTTTAATCAAAATTTACCTATACTGGTAAGCAGGCCAGCAGCAAGGCCTAATTTAATTCTCCGCCAGGAAGCTGGACTATCCCAATCTCCTGACACATCCCCACCTGTTTCTATATCATCTGTAAGGGCTACAACCCATCCAATTAAGTATCCTGCAGCATCTAATTGGACAGCCCCAAAAGCGGTAGTACCATCAGTGTGGTTTGGCCAAAAATCAATTGAACTAATCGTTAAGTCATAGGCTGCAAGTAATACCGTATTTCTTTCAGCCCTTTTCAAAGAAATTAAATCAATCTTCTTTTGAGCAAGACTGCTTTTCGAAAAAATAATATTGTGCAGGTCCCTGAATTTTTGCATCTCATTTGTTGTGAGCACACGTAATGATTCTAACTCATTTAATTTAGTATTGCAAGTTTCTTCCGCCCTTGAGTTGTTATCAATAATCGAGTGCAATATGTTTAGTTGCTCTTCCGATAATGAAATATCTTCAAAACCTTTATAACTACTATTGTAAGCAGCCAAAATAGTTTCAATGGAATTATTTTTTATTTCATTTTTAGCATATACTAATCCTTGGTAGTGGTAGTTATATGCATCGACTTGACCAAATAAATTTTGGGAGCCAGCTAGTATTGAAAATACTAAAATTAAAAAGGGTAATGCTTTCATTTTGAGAAATTTTAAGTTATATCCTACTTCTTGTTAAGGAGTTTCGGAATAGCCTCCCGTTGTCCTTGAAACTTAGAATTTCTTTCAGGGCAATCAATCATACTTTCATATTTTGCTAATAGAGCATCAAAAGTGCCCAATAACAAGCTGTCTATTTGATTTTATATGCTGTTATCTTTCTAACATCAAGGAGAACTTAACTTTTATATTCTAGATAGGAAACACCTTACTTTTTTTCTCTCTTTTTACCAAAAAAGAAAACGAGTAACCCTAATGAAAATGATAGGATATAAGCAAGGTATATTTTGATTGGTTCGCCGAAAAAGTAGTTAGACAAAACAAAGAAAGTCATTAACCCCAAAAAGATAAAGGCAACTATTTGAATGTAGGTTTTCATGAATATTGGTTTTTTTATTTGAAAAGAGCAAGCGTTTTTGAGGTACGCTTTTAGGTTCTATAACAGTAAATATACATGCACTTAATATATAAGTCAATAATAATTCTTTATTTAAATACTATCTAAATAACACCAAAAAATCCGGCAGTATTTTAACAAGTAAAACAATTAATGCCATCATTAATAGCACCCAAAGCAAATAGTACTTCTTTACCCACTTAATTTTCCCTTGAGAAAAGCTTTCAATTTTCTCAATCAACTCCTTTTGTAAATAATAGTATTTGGCGGGATTTCTTTTTTTTCATGCTTTTCTTCAGACAGTAGGAGCGCGTATTTGGACACCTGGTCCTGAAGGTTAGAATTGTACTTTTCGAGATTCTTTGTTCCATGAAAGCATCAAAATATAAAAACTCAACAGAGACTTGCTCATACCGAAGTGAAGTTAGATAGAGCAAAAAATGTCACGTTTACTTCAGAGTAATGTTTTTTGACAAAAATGAATTTGGTATCTTTATAGTCCTAAAAGCAGGAAAATCTAAACTATTTCTAAACCAAGAACAAAAACAGGGATTTTCGAATTAACGAAAACCCCTGTAGTGCCCGGAAAGGGACTCGAACCCCCACGCCTTGCGGCACACGCACCTGAAACGTGCGCGTCTACCAATTCCGCCACCCGGGCTTTTAATTGGACCGCAAATATCAACAAAATTTAGATTAATTGCAAAATCTTTTTTCTCTATTTCTTACAGTAAAAATTTTTTGTGAATAAAATTTCATTTTATGGCAATTCAGATATATTTTTGTTATTTTACTAAACCGGTTTAGTTATTTTGAAAAAATTATACCTGAAGGATATTGCTCATCAATTAAATGTTTCCAAAACAACGGTTTCCCTGGTGCTCAACAATAAGGGGGACGAAAACAAAATCAGCAAGGAAACACAAAACCGGATATTGGAATTTGCCCGCAAGCATAATTACAAACCTAATCAGCTGGCTCGAGGGTTAAGCCTTGGTAAAAGTGAAACCATTGGATTGATCGTTCCGGACATTTCGGATATTTTTTATGCCAGGATAGCGAGCTGTGTCGAAAAGAAAGCTAAAGAATTCGGGTACAATGTTGTATTCAGCAGTTCAAATGAAAGCCCTGAAACTGAGCAGGAATTAATCCGCACCATGCTCAACAGGCAGGTGGATGGCCTGATCATCGCTTCTACACAACAAAATGCTGCTGATATTGAGCAATTAAAGCAATCGTCATTCCCATTTGTGTTAATAGACAGGCATTACCCTGAAATTGAAACCAATTATGTGTTGGTCGATAATTATAAGGGTGTAAAATTAGCCACTGAACACTTGTACAATAATGGCAGAAGATGCATTGGATTTGTATCCCTTCATCCGCAATTGGAAGCTATCAGGCAACGATTGCGGGGATATAAAGAAACTCTGGAAAGTCTTGGTCTTAAACCAGAAAAAGCCTTTATCAAAGAACTTGACAAAGAAACCCATAAGACTGCAATGAAGAAGGCCATTTTCGAATTAGTATCCAAACCCGTTAGTGTGGATGCTATCGTTTTTAGTACACATTACCTGACTTCCATGGGGTTAAGAGAGTTGAGGGCTCTAGGAAAAAATGTCCCGAAAGATGTTGCCATTGTGAGTTTTGATGAGATGAGTGCTTTTGATTTGGTGGATCCGCCAATAACATCGATACTTCAGCCTTTTAATGATATTGGAAACCTTGCAGTGGAATGTTTATTTAAAGAAATGAAAAACAAAATGGTCAAAATAGACCATCAACACATTCTGGAAGTGGAACTTTTAATAAGAAAGTCCTGCGGTTCCTAAAAAAATTATCTAAAAACTAAACCGGTTTAGTTTAAAAGTACTATAAATTCAGTTTACATGAAGTTCAATGCAAAAAAAATCAGATTAGCCTTAGGTGTACTTCCATCTATTGTAATGGTTCTTATTCCCTTAAAGGTAAATTCGATGGGAGAGGAGCCATCCTTTCACGATGGAGGAGCTCATGATCACATTTATGAAATAAACACCCGGTACAACCTTTACAAAGTTTGTGAAAATGATTTTGATGGGTTTGCGAGTAAAATCAGCGGAAATGACTATAGTTATCATTCCCTGCGGCAGGATTTGCAAGCCGCTCTAATTACAAGGGCCACTTCGGGAGAGATGGCATTTAAAATACTCACCCCCCAAATGCCCGAAAAATTCAACAGCAAAAGGGTAACTCTTTTCTATTATTCCAATATTAACCTTACCAACCGAGAACCCTTCGATATCAAGGTTAATGGACAACCATTGCTAACTTTTACTGCCAGGGAAGATGGCACCCTAAAAATACTGGAAAATCCTGGAGAAGGAAATGCGAACTATATTTTGATTAAAAGAGATATTCATCAGGATGGCGTTGGCGTATTCCGGTTGACAATTCCGGTTAGTATGTTAAAAGGGGGAGAGTCAGCTCAAATTGAATTTTGTGGTCACCATAAAGAAAGCCAGTCATGGTTCATGATTTTTAAAGCTAAAAAGGCACTTGAGCATCTGAAAATAGCTGCCGAAAAAGAAACCTCCTTTAGCATCAGGCAAATAGGGAAATTGCTATATATAGATGCTCCTGCTCATTTTGCAGGTAAGCAGGTTTCTTTGGTTTGTGATGGGAAAGAAAGTGCAAAAGTGGTTTTTAAGCAACAAGGTGATTTAGCAAAGGCCTCTGTTCAAATGAACTCTCCCAAAAAATCTTTCAGGATAGTTTATGGTAAGGAATTCCTGAAAATTAACTTTAAAAATGGAGATGGAATTATTAGAGATTCTGAAGTGCGGGGGGAATTTCTGGTTCATTATCAAACAACGTATAAAGGAGATTGGTCAGCCTCAATTTCCAAACTTTATAAACCAACTTTGCTAGGGGCTTTCACGGACTTTTTTGACAGGAGAAATGAAAATGGAAAAGTATCTATTATAAATTCCAGTCACCAGGATATTGCCTGGGTAGACAGACCTGAAGTATGCATCATTTTGAGAGACACCCTGTTATTAACTCCGGTTATCAGAGATGCATTTATCAGGCCTGATTACGCTTTTGACGTGGAAGATGGCTTGATATTGAGAGAATATTTAAACAGGCATCCGGATGCAAAAGATAAAATCACCACACTGCTGAATAAAAAGTTATTATCCGTTGGAGCCACTTATAATTGTCCATATGAGGATATGTTTGATGCCGAAGATTTGGTGCGACAGTTGTATTTAGGTAAAAAATGGGTGAAGAAAACTTTCGGTGGTTATGATTCTAAGGTTTATTGGAATGTGGATGTGCCAGGCAAAACGCTGCAATTTCCCCAAATTTTGAAAAAAGCCGGTGTAGATTATATGGTTATCAGTCGCCATGCCAAAGGTATGTTTAATTGGGAAAGTCCGGATGGAAGTGCTGTTTTTACATATTCTCCCGGGCATTATGGCAATGATTTAATACCGCTGTCCAGAGATATGAGTCAGAAGATTCAATATGGTGCGGAACAAGTAACTTATTGGGATCCGTTTTTCCAAAAAAGTAAAAATACGACTCCCTTGTTGTCCAGTGCGGATATGATCCCCGCTATCGACTACTCTGACTTTATTGATACCTGGAATAATTTTGAGAACATCTGGGATAACGAAGGAGAAGAGCAGCCGGTCTATTTACCACACATGGAAGTAATGACAGTCGATGAATTCATGCCACTGGCCAAGAAAAACGCTAAAAATATCAAAACCATTCGAGGGGAAAGACCGAATGTCTGGGTTTATATACATGGACCTGCTCACCACAAGGCGATCACTGCCAGCAGACAGGCATCCAAATTATTACCAGCTGCAGAAAAATTCCTTTCTATTGCGAATATTTTAGACCCCCTGAGGGCTCCCTATCCATTTGAAACCTTTGATGAGGCCTGGCAATCCAAAATATATCCGGATCACGGATGGGGAGGTCATGATGGTGATGTAACGGATGGTTTGTTTAAAGAGGAGTTGGTGAAATCAAGAGCACTTGGGGTAAACCTGTTGGAAAAAGGTACTGGTTTTATTGCCAGCCAAATTAATACCAATGAGGATATGGGAATCCCGGTTGTGCTGTTTAACAGCTTGTCCTGGGTGCGAAATGACCCGGTTACATTTACCATACAATTACCGGAAAGCGAAGCCTGGACGCTCAATATTTTAAATTCAGAAGGTTCATATGAAGAATCTCAATTGAATCATGTTGAGCATTATGAAAACGGTAGTATAAAAAGAGCAAATATTACCTTTATTGCAACGGATGTTCCTTCGGTTGGTTACAAAACTTATTATGTAGATACCTCTTCCAACCGCCTGGAATCTATTCATGACAAATCAATGAAACCAGTTTATGAAAACGAATTTTATCACATTACTTTCGGGAAAGGTGGTCTTGCTCAGATTTATGATAAGGAACTGAAGAGAAACTTATTCAAACCTGGATCTTTCCTGGGCGGGGAAATATTTACCTTACGATCTGTAGGTAACGGAGCCGGTGAATTTGGGGATATACAACAACCGGACTTGGAAGGTTTCGATAAAGTTGGCTTGCATGAGCCAGAATGGACGATGGTCGAAAATGGAGATGTTTATACTACCTACCGGTTAAGACAAGCGGTGTTGCATGCAATTGTTGAACAGGATGTTACCATATTCCATCAATTAAAAAGGGTCTTTTTTGAAACCAAACTCTTAAACTGGTCGGGAGAGTTATACCGGGAATTTCGAACTGCTTTTCCTGTTAGTATGGATAGCACAGCCACAATCGCATACGAAGTGCCATTTGGTACTGTAAAAGTTGGGCAGGATGAAATAAAAACGGCTGGAGAACGGTATACACCGCTTTGTAAGGATGTACATCCCCGAGCGATTATGGACTGGATATCTGCTTCTGATGAAAATATGTCCATTGTCCTGAGCTCCTCTGTTGCTGCGGCCGACTGGATTGATCCTACCTTGAATTCAGGTAGTCCGGTATTACAACACATTTTATTGGCAAGTCGAACGTCCTGCCATTGGGAAGGCAATGAATATTCTCAAGGAGGCGACCATTATTTTTCCAGTATATTGACCTCAAATGCCACTGGAAAAATATCAGGAACAAGGATTGCAGAACAACATAATGATCCCATTTCAATAATACTCAATCCGGATAAGTCCACTAAAGCATCTTTACCTGAGAAAGCAAGTTTTTTCAGCATCAGCGAACCGAATGTAATTGTAACTACCATCAAAAAAGCGGAAGATTCCAAAAAACTGATTATCCGAATGTATGATGCTGAAGGGAGAAGCTCAGATGTTCATTTGAGTTCGTTTTTTGATATAAGCAAGCTGGAGCAAACGAATTTAATAGAAGAAAACCCAGTGCCGGTTTCCAAGCTGATCGTACCAAAATTTGCTATTGAAACTTTTAGTTTTGATGCGAAACAATAATAGATTGCCATTTGACCTAAAAGAAATTACTTATGAAAAGGATACTGTTTTTTTATACGTTCGTTGCGGCGCTTGGGGGACTGTTGTTTGGTTTTGATACAGCAGTAATTAACGGGGCTCTGCCTTTTTTTACAGACTATTTCAAGTTGACGCCATCTATGCAGGGGTGGGCAGTAAGTTCTGCACTGATAGGCTGTATTATTGGAGCTTTTTTTATTGGCCGGTTGGGAGATTTATATGGCCGCAGATCCATGCTCAAGTTAATGGGGTTGTTTTTCCTTATCTCGGCATTGGGATCCGGCTTGGCCAACAGTTTGACCATTTTTGTAATTTTTCGCTTATTGGGTGGGATTGCCATTGGAGGGGCTTCTGTTCTTTTCCCGATGTATATTTCTGAAATTGCCCCACCCAAACACAGAGGCAGGTTGACA
>QQUB01000158.1 GCA_008501835.1 Bacteroidota bacterium | reverse complement strand
CTATTGAATCGATCATTTCAGGATTTGAGGATGCGTTGGGAAGAAAGGATGATATTGAATTGAAATACAACCTTACTAAGGTGTTGTTTGGGTCGTGATTCCGTTACTGCCCCGACACGACGTGTACGGGGCAGCAACCGATAACCTGTAACAAAAAAACTTAATATATTGGGCAAATTTTGAAACCTTTTAATACGGCTTGCGTATGACAAGACAGGTATCCTCCCTTCAAAAACATCTACGCCCAGGGTTTTTCCCCCTATTATTACCCCAAGATGCTTTAAAAACCATTTATAAAAACAATCATATTTCATAACGTATTTTGAGAAAACGATGAAAGACCACAGACGGCGAGTAATGATCATTGTATGGTGGTGGACCTATGGCGGCCTGGATGCTCCATCGGATGTGTGGCAGGTCGAGGATAGCGCTGGAGGGGATTGCGTTGTAAGAATCGATCAAAGATACTCAGACAACGCCAGGACCATCATTGCCGAAAAGGCCAAAGAGTACCTTTCGGACAGTCAGGTATTTATTTTCCTTCATCGAAACCACGGCTACAATGGTAAAGCCATCCAGGAAATCCTGGGTGAGATCAAAAACAATCAAACTGAAGCCACTCCGGTAAGATGTTTCTTATTTGGAGAGGGCAATGGCAGTCTTTACATCGCTTCCAACCCCAGAGGATTGCTCGGAACCAAAGGCACCTTTAAAGCCCAGCGCATCAACGGAATTACCCAATGGATTGATGCAACTTCGGATTCGGATCTGAAATTTTTGAAGAAAGAACATTTCGATAACGTCTGGCAAGCTTATGCCAAAGCCTTCAAATCCAAGGTCTTTGAATTGAAGGAGGATATCTTCCTTGCCCTGTCTCCTTTTTTGACCAGACAACAACTCAAGGCGAACGAACTTTATCAACACCTTCGCAGACAAGAGAACAAACTCTTGTTTCTGCGCCTTTTAAGTTTTACCGGTAAATTAAGAAAAGGGTCCTCCCAGGAAAGAACCCTGCACGAACAAGAAAATAAACTGGGAAGGGCATTGGACTTTGATGATTTCAGTACCAATCTCACTGCGGTTTATAACCCAACAACCTCTGGAATTTACAACGATCTTATAAAAGAGATCAATCAAAACCTTTTCACGGGAACTCACGAATACGATTTATCTCAACTCAGAGATCATTTCACAGGACTGCTGGAGTCCATGCCGGGAGAAGTGTATAATTAATGTGGTCCCGACACTTCGTGTTTCCCTTCGGCGGGATCTCCCGTTGGTCGATTTGATGTGGTTTGATGTTGTCCCAACAATTCGTACTTCACTTTTCTAGTAGGTTGATTTGATATTTGTGTCTAGACAATTTTCATTCCATACTGTTTAATGCATTCAATATGATTGAAGGAGATCCCTGTGCTCTCTGAGACTTCTCAGTTTACTCTGTGGTAAAATACCAATTTCCCTTATATGGAATTATGAATAATTTAGAGGTAATTATATCTAAGTTTGAGAACAAATACTTTGAACTAAATTATTTAACCACGGGGCCCACAGAGAAGGCACAGTGAACACAGATGGAACAAAGTGACATTCCGTACCTGAGGTCGGAAGGTCTAAATATAACAACTTGAACCCCTTGAACTCCTTGAACAATTTGTTCCTAGTTCTGTCCCTATACTCAAGTCAAACAATATCAAACCAAATTCCTCCTTTACGCATTTTCCCCCTTCCCTCTTCTGTTCGGAGATTTTTTTTAAATTTGTTCATCTACCTTTTTGAACGGATACCGGATAATGAGTAAGATCTTCATAATTTCCAATCACCCAGAATTAGCGGCTACGCTGGAAAGCAAATTTTCTGCGTTGGGCAGACCTGTTCAAAAATTTTCTCTACCATTAAAAAACGAGGTTCCGGAGATCGGCCAGGATGATGTTTTGGTCATTCAGGAGCCTATTTTTATAAATAATAACTATCTTTCGGCATCATTCAGTTGGAAGAACTATCTAAAACTACACTCACCAAGAGCAGTCCTGCTCAGCGCCGGATTCGGTAATTTGCAGGATGCCAATTATTTAGATCTGCTGAAATTACCGGCAGACATTGAAGAGACTTTTTTTCAAGCCAGGATGGCTGAAGAAGAATGGATTCCCTGTACCACAGGAGGCATTGATGTCCAGGAGAAAATTTTTCGATTCTTTGAAGGACATGGTGATGAAAGTGTTACGGACGAACTTCATAAAATGCTCAGAATCTGTAAAATTGCCAGAGATGAATTAAAAATTCATGAGGCGGATTTTACAGAAGTAAGGAACGAACTGTTACTGCCCAACAAATTGTCACACAAGTGGAATGTACTGCAAAGCAGGTGGCAGTTTTACATGCCTTATTTCGAATGTTTACCATATTATCAGGATTTTGCCACATTAGGTTCTCTGTTCAAAACCATTGCTCCGTTTTTTGCTAATGAATGCTCAGAAGAATCCATTTTTTGGGAAACCCAGTGTGTAGAAAACCTTGAACGACTAAAAACCGGATTGGAAAAGATCGAAAATTCATATGGCCGATAAAAATTATTCCATATTAATCGTTGACGACGATCCTGAATTTCACCAGCAGGTACGTTATGCTTTCCGTCGCCATTATACTTTTGAAGGTGCGGTGAGCCCTGAACACCTGGAAAAGAAATTGATTGAGAACAGCAAGTTCGACCTGCTGCTCATGGATCTGGTATTGGATGAAACAAAGAAAAAAATCGGTTTGGAACTCATCTCCAAGGTGAGCAAGATCTATCCGGAGATCCCAATCATTGTTGTAACTTCTGACAAACGCATTGAAACCGTGGTAGAAGCCATGCGGCTGGGTGCCCGGGATTTCTTAACCAAAGGCGATTACGAATTTGAGTTTTGGAAAAAGAAATTTGAGGAAGTTATTGAGAGTAACCAGCTCAAAACAGAAAACATCAAACTCAAGGCCGAGGTAAAAAAACATCGTGCCCAGGAAAATAAGGATTACCTTTTTGTCGGAGAATCGCCTAAG
This sequence comes from Bacteroidota bacterium, assembly GCA_008501835.1. GTDB lineage: Bacteria > Bacteroidota > Bacteroidia > Chitinophagales > Saprospiraceae > BCD1. The sequence goes on along the minus strand of QQUB01000158.1, from coordinate 6,206 downwards.
GTCAAAGAAATAAAACGGGTGTTGAAACTCGTAGCAGATGAACCCGAAATCACAGTTTTACTATTGGGCGAAACGGGCGTTGGAAAGGAAGTAGCTGCGCGTTATATGCATCGCCACGGTTCCCGAAAGGATAAGCCTTACCAGGCCATAAACCTCTCCGCTATCCAGGACACTTTGCTGGAAAGTACGCTTTTTGGCCACAAAAAAGGCGCTTTTACCGGAGCCACAAAAGATATGGAAGGATTCTTCCATCAGGCTGATGGCGGAATTCTTTTGCTGGATGAAATTGGTGACATAGACTCCAATATTCAGATAAAATTATTGCGTTTCCTCGAAACGAAACTCATCCGGCCGGTGGGTTCCGAAAAGGATATCAAACTCGACGTTCAAATCATTACGGCCACTCACAGAAATCTTGCCGAAGAAGTCCAAAAAGGCACTTTCAGATCTGATCTGTTCCAAAGGTTAAAAGCTATGACCGTGGAGATCCCTCCACTGAGGGAACGAAAAGATGATATTGAGCTCATCATGGAACATTTTATTGATCAGTCACCAAGAGAAGTGATGTCCTCAGAAGCCATCAAACATCTGATCGATTATAATTGGGTCGGAAATATCCGGGAATTGAAAAACACCCTGAACTACATGATTTTACGGAAAAAAATCATGGGCACTCCAATGATGGATGCCAACTGTTTGCCAGTCGAGATCCTCAATTATTCCCCTCTGCCGGAAACTCAGCCCACCACCAATGATTTTGGAGGAGGCACTTTAGTGGATGCTCCACCTTTAGTAACCCCCGGTTCAGTCTCCATAGATGAAGAACACGCCCTACTTGATCTCCAGAGGATAGAAGCGGCATTGATCCATAAAAACAAAGTAAAGAAGGATGTAGCCCTGGAACTAGGTTTTGAGAATACCGATAATCTTAGGTACCGGATTAAAAAATACTTTGAGAAACATCCACATCTCTTCAGGAAGTTTCCCATTATAAGCAGTAGTTATAAGAAAGTGGTCAAATTTGACTAGTTGGATAAGTCTAAACATGCGTCATCCCTGCATTTCATGCCGCAGACAGGCTCCTAAATTTTTAGAATCTATTTTCCAAACACTTGGATGGAGTTACATCTTTAGAATTTTGATGAAAAATGTTTCACAAGAGTGCTCTGAGACTATTAATGTTCTGTAACAAAGTCATTTTTGGTCTTGCTTAATATCGCCTCAAGCCGGCTGGGCTTTTCATTTTGGCATTGCCCCAAAACGAAACAAAAACTCTAGAAAATCTAAACTCCTCCGTCAAACAGCAAGATTTTCAGGCAGCTTCCACCAAATTACACGTGTACAATTCTTTACTTACCACCAGCAATTACACAACCGATTCATAAACAACCCATTATGAAAAATCCCGAATTTTGGCCTTGGCTAAAATTCGGGATGAGTCATGTTTTATAATAAACATGGGATGCACGGCAGGCCGTACATCCCTTAAGAAATATTTATTCTATTACACTTTTAATCTTTAGACAGCAAAACTTTCTCCACAACCACAGGTACGCGCAGCGTTAGGGTTGTTGAAGAAGAAACCTTTTCCGTTCAGTCCTCCTGAAAACTCAAGTGTTGTATTACACAGATACAAAAAGCTCTTCAGGTCAGTAACGATTTTGACTCCGTTATCTTCAAATACCTGGTCGTCCGGTTTGTTTTCATTATCAAAATCCATTTGATAAGATAATCCGGAACATCCACCACTGGTAACGGATACCCTGATGAAATAATCATCCAAATTCAGTTTTTCACTATTCATGATCTCCTGAATCTTTTCTTTTGCTGTATCGGCAACAAATAACATTATGCTACTTATTTTTATATGCTTACTTATTCTTGTTCTTATAATCTTCAATCGCTCCTTTGATCGCGTCCTCTGCCAAAACAGAGCAGTGAATCTTAACAGGAGGTAAAGCCAACTCTTCAACAATAGCCATATTGTCGATTTCCAATGCTTCGTTGATGGTCTTTCCTTTCAACCATTCTGTAGCCAGTGAAGATGATGCAATAGCTGAACCGCAACCAAAAGTTTTGAATTTAGCATCTACAATGGTTTCCGTAGTATCATCCACCTCAATCTGCAGACGCATAACGTCTCCACATTCAGGAGCACCTACCAAACCGGTTCCAACATTGGTTTTGTTCTTATCCAGTGTTCCGACATTTTTTGGGTTCTTAAAATGATCCAGAACTTTTTCAGAATATGCCATAATATTAAGTGTTTAATCGTTTTCAAATAAATTTTTCCAATCTTAATGCTCCTGCCAGACTACGCTGTCCAGGTCAATCCCCTCTTTATACATTTCCCATATAGGACTCAGATCACGCATGTGGGTCACACCCTTCTTGAGTTGGTCGATAGCGATATCAACTTCCTCTTCTGTGGTAAAACGTCCTAAGCTGAACCTGATAGAAGAATGTGCCAGGTCATCTCCAAGTCCAAGCGCCATCAAAACATAAGATGGTTCCAGAGAAGCAGATGTACAGGCTGAACCTGAAGAAACGCCAATTTCCTGGTTAAAGGTCATCATCAATCCTTCTCCTTCAACATGTTTGAAGGACAAGTTGGTAACATGAGGCATTCTGTGCTCCGTATTTCCATTGATATATACCTCCTCAAGGCCTTCCATCAAAGCTGTTTCCAGTTTATCACGTAATTTGGAAAGTCTTTCAGCTTCAGCTGTCATTTCTTCTTTGGCAATAGCTGCAGCAGCTCCGAATCCAACGATACCGGGTACATTCAAAGTACCGGAACGCATGCCTCTCTCATGACCACCGCCATCGAGTTGAGCTGTAACTTTCACACGTGGTTTTTTACGATTTACAAACAAGGCGCCAACTCCTTTTGGTCCGTACATCTTGTGACCTGTAAATGCCATCAGGTGTACACCAACTTCTTTCGGGTTAACAGGAATTTTTCCAACAGCCTGAGTAGCGTCACTCATCAACAAAACTCCATTTTTCTCACAGATCTCGCCGATGCCTTTCATATCCTGAATAACACCGGTTTCGTTATTGGCCCACATAACTGAAACGAGAATGGTATTGGGTTTGATCGCTGCTTCAAGTTCAGCCAAATCCAGCAAACCATCTCTTTTCACATCGAGGTAAGTAACCTCACCGCCCATTTTCTCGATCTTTTTACAAGCATCGAGCACAGCTTTGTGTTCTGTTTTCAGAGTGATGATGTGATTTCCTTTACGGGCGTACATTTCGAAGACTCCTTTGAGCGCCAGGTTATCGGATTCAGTAGCACCAGAAGTAAAAATAATCTCTTTAGGATCTACCGAAATCAAATCGGCAATCTGCTCTCTTGCGTTGTCTACTGCTTCCTCAGCCGCCCAGCCAAAAGGGTGATTTCTACTGGCTGCATTTCCAGGATGCTGATAAAAATACGGCATCATGGCTTCAACGGCGCGGGGGTCCATCGGAGTAGTAGAATTATTGTCAAGATAAATGAGTCGCTTCTCCATTTTTTTTGTGTTAAATTTATTTAGATTGAATCTAATTAAGCTTGGTTATGCAAATATAACCAATTTTTCAAAAAGAAGTTTTATGGGAATGAAAAAAAAATTTAAGGTTAAACAAATACTCTAACACCCCAGTAAAACCAATGCTTTCAGCCCTTATGTTCACCAATTATGCACAACTGCCAAATCTTAAAAGGAAACTAATCTTGTTTTCTGACCAACCTTATAAAATTCTTTTAATCTCGCTTTTCCCAAATGCCATAAAAGTTATTTTACTTAGTTTTTTACCATTTTTCCAAAGATTATTTTTTCTTCCCTGCTTCAAAAAATCTACATTTCTCATAAATATTGCATTTAATTAAAGAGCGGCAACTGCCAACCGGCTAACCTTATACTGTTTTACTTTTGTTCTCTTTCAACATTTAAACTATCTTGCAGCTACTTAATTGAAACCTCCCCAAACAACAAAAAACAAGACTTATAAATGTTTGAAGATTTTGATAAAGTTTCCAAAGAGACCTGGGAATCCAAAGTGGTTAAGGATCTGAAAGGTAAGCCATTATCTTCCCTGGTTTGGGAAATTGAAGATCGCCTTTCCGCAAACCCGTTTTACCATTCCGAAGATTTCCAGACCCCTCCTGCTCCATTGGCAACAATCTCCTCTTCAAACGATTGGGAGATCGGTGAAACCTTTGTTACCTCCAGCATAAAAGAGAGCAATCAAAAGGCAAGAACAGCTTTAATGGGTGGAGTCAATGCGCCGGAATTTATTTTAAGCGCGGCTTTTTCAAAAGCAGATTTCAAACAACTGCTGGAGGGCATCAACCCGGAACTGATCAGTCTGAATTTCATACTCGGTCTCGAAGCCTCTCTTTTAGAAAATCTGAAAAACTTCTTTGATTTTTTGAGTGAAACTAACCGCGACAATCAAAAATTGTCAGGTTCGTTTGTTCTGAAAGATTACCTTTCTGAAATAAACTGGAAACAGGCTACACAATTTTGTCAGGAACACTTGCCTGGTTTTCGGATTCTGACCTCCTTTTCTGAAGGTAGTGTACTTCCCTCGGAGTCTCTGACCAATGCCATTTTCCAGGCATACCAGCTAATTACCAATCTTTCAGACCAGGGTATTCCACAAAAGGATTCCATTGCACAATTTCAATTTGAAGTTGAGATCGGTAAATCCTTTTTCGTGGAAATAGCTCGTTTGAGGGCACTGAAACTGCTTTGGGCCAATCTGCTTAAATCTCTTGGCGCAAAACATGATTCACCTGCTTTCATCACGGTCAGGTTTTCTCCTGAATCAATGGATGAAGATGCCAATACAAATATGATTGCAGCCTCAACTATGGCCCTTTCAGCAGCTATTGGGGGAGCGAATAGAATAACGGTATCTCCTTCAGGGCATGACAATAATACCTTCTCAAGGCGCATCGCTCGTAATGTACAGCACTTACTTAAAATGGAAAGCTTCATTGACAAGGTCGCGGATCCGGGAGCCGGTAGTTACTATATTGAAAAGATTACTCGCGAGCTGGGGCAGATCGCGTGGGAGAAGTTTGTGGCTAAGACTTAAGATCAGTCTTCAGTCCTCAGTCAGCAGTCGACAGTCTTCAGTCTTCAGCCTTCAGTCTTCAGTCCTTAGTTAACAGTTGGCAGGCAGCAGATCAGTTGGTTAATTTCAGGTTGGATCACCTTTTGACTTTGGCGGAACTTCTGCCTTCACCTCCCGGCTCATCCTACTCGTAATCCGCTGCACAATTTCAAATCGATTAAGGAATTCCCGTGCCACAACTCTGATAACGGTATATGTTGGGATAGCCAATACCATTCCGGTAATACCCTGTATCTGGGCGCCGATCAAAATGACCAGGAAAATTTCCAACGGATGTGCCCGTACGCTTGTGGAGAAAATAAAAGGCTGGAAAATGAAATTATCCATGAGCTGCATGGTGGCAAAAACGCCCATCACCTTGAGCAACATGGGTAACATCTCATTATAAAAATTCAAATCCAGATTGGAAGATATAGTGATCATGACACCAAAAGCTGCCCCGATAATTGGTCCGAGATATGGAATAACATTAATCAAGGCTGCAAACAATCCAATCAAAAGTGCATTGGGGACCCCCAGCAAATTCAGGCTGACGGTAACTATGATGGTGATAAGGGTGATTTGCAAAAGAATACCGGTAAAATAGCGACTCAGCAAACTAGTGATCTGATCAAGGGCATGAGCCATTTTTGGGCGATAAGGCTTTGATACCAGGCTCATTACTACTCTACCGAACAACCCTTCCTCCTTTAGGAAAAAGAAGGAAATGAACATCACTGAAAAAATGCCGATCATTAAATTCCCGGCAACTGAAATGGCTTCTGCAAAAAAGTCGGCTATACCTCCCGGATTAAAATACCCTGTCATAGACTTTTGCAGCAAATCCTCCAACGATTCATCCGAACTAACACCAATTCTTTCTAACCGCTCCTGCAATTCTACAAATGGCTGATTCAGGGCATCCGCAATAGCTGCATAATCCACCTCTGCCAGATTGGCTGCCTGTTCTACCGCCAATGGAACAAAAAGCAGCAAAAAGATCACAAACATGATAAAAAATATCAACAGCGTAATGGCTGCACTCAGGTTGGGACCCATTCTGTATTTACCAAACTTCACTCTTCTTTTCAGGAAAA
>QQUB01000677.1 GCA_008501835.1 Bacteroidota bacterium | reverse complement strand
TAAGGTTGGCTGAATACCCGATATCGCCACCCGCATGTCCATATGCCAGGATGGATCCGTCGAAAACATCTCTTTGTTCATTGTGAATAGACCCATAACTCGACCTCCACGAACCGTCTGTCGTGCCTACTGTATTATTTAAAATAAAATCCAGATTATCCGGTGTGGTCAGTGTCTTTTCCCGCAGGAGCGCATTGATAAATTTGTACATATCCGTCACCGTTGAATAAACTCCGGTATATCCATTTCCACTGCCGGGGTTGAGGTTGGAAATGTTTTGAATACTGCCACCATCGTTGTTCAAATCCAGATATCCCTGGGCAAGGTGGCTTAACGGAAAGTCTTCACTGTAATTGTAATAAACTGTATTATTCATACCTAAAGGATTGAGTATCCTTGATTTCAAAAATTCAGCATGCGTTTGACCAGAAGCAACTTCGATGATCATTCCTGCCAGCAAGGTATTGGAGTTGGAATAATTCAGCTCCTCTCCCGGAAGATTGGTCGCCGGTTTGCCTTCAATATAATTCAGAATTTCTTCCTCTGTCCAGACCTTGGTCATATCGTTGATCACGGCCAGGTTATATCCAAGATCCCTTGCAATGTCATAAATACCGGAAGTATGATTGAGTAGCATTCCAATGGTAATATCATTGCCATTTTCAATATTATTGGCCACTTCTGGAATGTATTTGCTGATCTTATCATCAATACTAAGGGCCCCATCCTGGATCAATTGCCAAACCAGAGTGCCCATGAACATCTTGGTCACCGACCCGAGTTTGTTGATATGACAGGGCTGCATTTCGATACCGTTTTCAATATCCGCCATGCCGGAAGAAGCGATCCAGAATCCATTGTCGTCATTGATCAAAACGGTCATGCCGGGAATACCCCTGGCAACATATTTGTCCATGACTGATTGAATATCTGTCGCCTTGGGATGTGATGGGTTGATAATAAAAGAAGCATCGTCAACGCAGGTCGTTGTCGGTTGAATGGATACTTTTTCACACCCAAACATCAATAGAATAAAAGCAAAAAGGAATATATTTCGTGAGTTCATTTTTTCTTCTTTGAAAGTTTAAAAAAACGTGGGTTATAGCCCAAATGAAAACCCGACCCGCAAAGGAGCATATGCAATAACAGGAACAGTTTCCTGAACAAAAACACCCTGGATCTGCAAGCGGTAGTCCAGGAAGAATGTCGTCTTTTTATCCTTAATAATGGTCCAGGGAGTTTCAAAGCCTACGGAAGGGCCTATGGAAATCAACCAGTTATGACGCACAGGAAAGTTATCCACTTCGTACTGATTGGTCACCGCGTTCCAATTAAGGGAATTGATATCGGAAATGGACATGACATAACCTCCACCAAGTGCAAGAGGTGTAATCGCCAGGCCATTGTCCAATTTCAGTTTATACCCAATTTCTGTGAATAATTGCAACGCCTTTTGAAGGTTCCGATGATCGAAAAATCCGAGATTGCCGGTTTGGATCAACTGGTGCTTTTGATTTTTATTCCACGTCATGGTTACCCCGGTATTCACCCCGGGATGAATGGCCGAAAAGGAAGGAACAATCAGACTTGCCGGATACTGACCAACACTGAAATGAAATTGTAGCTTGCCCGGCTGGACTTCGTCCTGTGCAAAAGCTCCGTAACCCAGCAGTAGTGCCAGGCACAATAAAATAATCCTCATTTAATACTCTGTTGATGAAAAATACAAATATAGGGGAAAATAAGTTGGAGGTTTTTGAGGGCACAGAGGATGGAACACGGATTTGAACGGGTTTAACGGATTAGGACGGATTTTTTAAGGAGATTGGTTCGCAAGGGAGGTAGTTAGAATTTGACCCTTGCTTCACCTAATTGTTTGTAGTTAATTTTTCCAGAGAACTCATTTGAATAAACGTTTTCTCCTCTGACAAATACTATCCTCATAGTTGTTTCATAATCTCCATGAAATAATTTGCATGAGGTTAAAACTCTAAGGATGGAGCACATTTCATTTTATACCTAAAGCATAGCTTTTTGGTTATTTGCACTCATGCAAAGGTGCCGTCAGGCATCTAATCCAGGTAACCCCCGGCAACCATATCTACAATTATGGTGCTGTAGGTACCAAATCCCTCTCAATTTGGATTATCCCTCTTGAAAAATGAGATAGATTTCGTACCTAAAGGCACGAGTGCTCTTTCCACGCATTTTTTTACCAACATGAGACCCCTAACGGGGCCGAAGTAGCTTTTCCATCCAAAGGGTATACCATTTAAAAGATGTATCCCAACAGTAGGGTTAAAACCTGTCCTAACCTCCAATCTCTTTATCCTTGGAATATCTTCCCGACATACACCCATAATCCCCATAATTCATTAGCTTCCACTTGCCTTTGGTGTCTCGTGCCACAGCTCTGAATCTCAAGCTGCAATCGATACCCTGGTGGTGGAAAAAAATTTCCATTTTGCCACCTTCAATGCCATCCTGGGTCTCTGTTTCTGATTCGACCCGGAGGATCTCTACTTTCGACCAATCGATTTCCTGACTCAGGCTGTCGTTGCTGATGCGCCTCCAGGCTATACGTTTGAACAATTCAGGGGAGTTTTCTTCCATGGCTTTAAAAGCCTCCTGTCTTTGGGTATAGTTCATTCGTCCCTGCTTATCCATAAGTTTGTTCATGAATTTCCTGCTGGGCAAAAACTCTTTTTTAAATGAGTCAAAATCATCTTTAGCAAGGTTGGCCACCAGTCGGTCGGCAAAGTCTTCCACGGATTCTTCCCTGGCACATCCAGCCAGAAATACTCCAGCAACAAAAAGTATAATAAGATTTTTCAACATGATCAATTGGTTATTGTAAAGTGTCAATATATTCATTTTCTCCGGCATTCTGAACTGAATCGATCAGGCGGATCATTTCATTTTCCAACTCCTGCAATTGTTCCGCATCCATAATGTCTTGAATGTTATCGCTTTTTTTAAACCCGAAATCCTGATTCAGATATAAATGTAACCCTCCAAAAATCGCGATGGCTACTACAACCCAAAATGCCATTCGTTTAAAATCCTTTCGGGTGGTAAAGGCAATTATGTATTCCGGATCTCTTTCAGGAGGAACAGGTTTTTGAGCTTCCTGCCAAGCTTCCACAATTTCAAATCCCTCATAGGCCAGGTAATAAGTATCTTCAGCATGTTCAAATTCAACCAAATCTTCATGGATCAGATCTGATAACAAATTTTCAAACCCGGGAACGTTCCTTCCGATCCGGGAAATATATTTTGTTTTTACACAATGGTTCTTTTCATTGTGTAAAGCCAGCAGGATTTTGATATGGTTGTCGGTTATGGTCATATGACGTACCTACGGCACTTTGATCATTAGTATGCTTAACATGGCACTCTGTACCATGTTAAGATATGCCGTCGCAATGCGACTTACTTCTTGTTGGTAAACATTCAAGTTTCAAAGGAATTTAATTCCAGTACTCCAAATATCAGCATTTTTAAGCAATGACCTCCGGGAAATACCTTTTCCTCAGCCAAAAAGAGACCCGTACAAGCAATATCAAAGCGGGTACCTCCACCAAGGGACCGATCACTCCGGCAAAGGCCTGGCCCGAATTGAGGCCGAAAACTGCGATCGCTACGGCAATGGCCAGTTCAAAATTATTCCCGGCAGCTGTGAAAGCTACAGAAGCTGTTTTGTCGTATTCAGCACCCATTGCCTTAGTAAAGAAAAACCCGATAATGAACATCAAGGCAAAGTAGATCAACAGAGGAATAGCTATGGTCAATACATCCATTGGGATCTCAACAATCAATTCTCCCTTGAGTGAAAACATTACTACAATAGTAAATAACAAGGCTACCAGGGTCATAGGAGAAATCGTAGGTATAAATTTGGTGCTATACCACTCCTCCCCAAAAAGTCTCACCAGAATTACCCGGCTTAAAAAGCCCATTACAAAAGGAATTCCAAGATAAATGGCCACACTTTCGGCTATGGTAGCAATGGAAATATCAACGATAGCGCCTTCAAAACCGAAATAAGGTGGCAACACGGTTATGAAAATCCAGGCATAAAAACTGTAGGCAAAAACCTGGAAAATACTATTCAGTGCTACCAGTCCTGCACCATATTCACTGCTGCCCTCTGCAAGATCATTCCAGACCAGTACCATGGCAATGCAACGGGCCAGCCCAATCAGGATCAACCCAACCATATATTCGGGATAATCTTTCAGGAAAACAATGGCCAGAAAAAACATCAGCACCGGGCCAATGATCCAGTTCAGGACTAAGGAAATGGATAATATTTTGATATTCCGGAACACTTTGGGCAACAAAGCATAATTGACCTTAGCCAGCGGGGGATACATCATCAAAATTAATCCGATAGCAATGGGGATATTCGTCGTTCCCTTACTGAATGAATTGATCACATCCGGAAAGCCAGGAAAAAAGTATCCAATACCTACGCCCAGGAGCATGGCTAAAAAGATCCAGACGGTAAGGTTTTTATCGAGGAAGCTTAGTTTTTTTTGTGTAGACATTTTTAATTAAAGTGGGAGTTGGAAATTTTATTTATATGCTTAGAAAACTTTTCAGGTGTTTCTCTTTTCTTTGGTATAGAGGAAAAATGGAAAATGGAAGGGGTGGTTTTAGTTTATCTTACTTCCAATTTTCCTCTTTGCCAACCTGAGAGAATATGTAAAACATTTCCGTTGCAATTTGAACACTCCTTTCCTCATATTTTTCTGACTGCTGTGGAGTGTTGTCAAATGCTTTTGGATCTTCATAGGTAACGGGAATCCTTGCCTCAGCCCCTGGCACAAAAGGGCAATCCTCATCTGCCTGGGAGCAGGTCATCACTGCTGCAAAGGATGATTTTGGATTAAAGTCATCATCCATGGTTTTGGAAAAGCCGATAACCGGGTGGGCATCCGATGCGAATTTGATGCTATACACCGGATTGTCTCCCTGGGAGAGTTTGTTCACCTGAAATCCTTGCTTTTCGAGGGTCTCCGCTACTTTCGGGAAAAGGGCTGTAGCTGCGGTTCCTCCGGAATAACAATACACGTTAGAAATATTGAAATGATAAGCCATCGTCTGCGCCCAAACCTGTGACAAGTGGCTTCTTCGTGAATTATGCGTACAAATCAGGTTGAGGCGAATGGTTTTTTGATCCTTCGCCTGAATGTACTTTATGAGGGGCTCAAGTGATTTTTTTCTTTCTACGGAAATGTTCTCTGGTTCTAATGTAGAGATGAAGTGCCCAAGGGTTTCAAAAACGGTCATTTTTCGAATTGTTTAGGTATTAATTTAAAGGTGGTAAAAAATTTAGCAGCAATCTTCCTGAAACGAAATATCCTGATCAAAAAAGGTCTTCATGATGGCTTTCATTTTTGCCCAGTTTTCTGAATCCACGCAATAACATACACTGGTGCCTTCGACACTTCCCTTGATCAAACCTAAATACTTCAATTCTTTAAGGTGCTGTGAAATAGTTGGCTGAGCCAGGCCGATTTCATCGACCAGATCACCGCAAACACAAGCATTAACTTTGAACAAATGCTGCAAAATCGCCACTCTGGCCGGGTGCCCAAATGCTTTGGCAAATACGGCTATTTCGTTTTGCTCGTCTGAGAATATTTCTGTTTTCGCTAGTCCCATGATCCTCTTTTATTGTTTAATTGCAATATTACAATGAATGCAATTACTATCAAATTCTTGACGCAATTATTTATACCCTCAATGCTATACCTTTTGATGTTGGCATGGTAGCTCTTGGAGAAAGATCGCACATCTGCCTGAGGTTTTGATTGATCTTGACAGGAATGTTTCCTTCGAGGATTTTGATATTATTACTTGTAACTGGTATTGGGTCTCTATGAGACCATTAAGTCCCAGCGGGACGGCTCTATGGGTAACACCTAAGCTACTAGAAGGACTCAAGTGCCGTAGGTACGGAATATGACTTCACATTTTAAAGGCTACCCCTCTTTCTGACGAAAATCCACCTTCCAATTCTAATGAATAAAAGAAACCATGTGGTGCATTAATTCACCCAGAACCCAAACCAGGCAATAAACATTCACAAGGGCAAAGAGCAGACCGAGAATTAGATTTTTATTGATACGAAATTGCTTTAATTCGGAATGGATTGTACTTAAAGTAAACTCCTCTTCCTGTTCTACTTTGGTCCCAGCCAGGTAATCTCCCATACGACGACCTGGACTGAACAAAACAATAAACATTTCAAAAGGAATAATAAAAATGAAATTTCGCAACGCACACATCCACTCACCTGCTACCTGAACATTCAAATCCTGAACCTGAATTTTCATAACCCTTTTACCAATACTCTTTCCATTCAGAAAATCCTTATTCATGGCCAAAGTGTAAATGACCATAATAACGAGAAAAATGTCATCCGTAAAGGGATAAAAAAGCAACGCCAACAGGCACATGATCAAGTAATCAATTGCCACGGCTTTGATTCTTTTGCTAAGCATAACTCCTAGTTTAGCACCTTTTGTTCAAGGACATGATATTTCAAAATGGTTTGATATGAAGTCCCTCCTTTCTCATGTTGAACTCCTATGCTCAACTCACCAGTTTTCTGAAGAATGAGATCCAATGAAAACCTGCCATTATTTCTCTCAAAATAAGTCCAGCCATTATCAGCGTCGATAGCGGCCACTTTGTAAGCCCGGGGGATGAAAAACTCAAAATGGTAAACCTGATCAACCAATAACTGGCTGTGTCTTGGTGCAGAAATCTTTTCAACATAGGTATCCAAGTCGTAACTTTTTGGGTATTTTAACCCAGGCTTGGCAATCACTTCAGCATAAACCTCTTTGCCATTAAAGCCCATGGAAAAAAAATCTCCCATCAACTGAGGCATTTGTTCATACTCACTTAAGGAAATTAACGGTTGAACAAAGCAATAGCCAATGTCCTTGGGATAATGATTAAAAATGGCCTCATAGGGATCTACATTAAACCAGTAACTATCCATTCTTTTTGAAGTGACAAGTTTTCCGTTCACGTTTTCACCATAACCACTTCCCCAGGTTGAATCGAAAACCCGCCAGGTTCCATTCAATTTTATTATGTTCCAGGCATGATTCGATTCGTAAAACTTTGTCTTGTTTCTATAACCATATCCTTTGGCAAAACCGGTTACCTTTTTTATTTCAAGCCCCATTTCCTGGCCAAGAGCCAAATACAGATTACTATAACCTTCACAAACCGCCTTACGACTCTCTAATACATACTCCGCTGTATAGTTTGGATAGACTCCGGTGTTATATGCTTCATCGTCATAGCGTATATTTTCTACAATCCAAACATAAATTGCCCTTGCTTTTTCCAGGTCGGTTTTGGCTTTTTCCTGTAAAAATGCTGCTAAGGTTATAACATCAACATGTACTTCTTCAGGAGTATTGCTGGCAAAATGGTCTATTTGGGCAAATCTGTTTTTCGGTTCAGGCAGTAGCTCATATTTAGTTTCTTTTTTAGGTTTCCCGCTTGAGGGAAGCTCTGTTTTTTGGCCTTCTGGTTTAGTTATTTTCTTTTTTTCAGCAGCAATTATTTCATCTTCAGGTTCCTCCTCCTCAATTTCAGACTCCTTTGTTTCCTGGTTTATAGTTATTTGGGAAATCAATGCTTTATAATCTTCAACCGTCATTCCGTTATAATATCCATAAATGCCAGCTCCGATCAACAGCATTATTAAAAACAGCAATAACCTTTTTAGAAATTTCATCATACTGAATTTTATTTCGATGGTTGAATAATTACCCCTTCCCTTTATCGCCGTTCCTCCAAATCAAAGTACTCCTGTTAACAAGCAATTCCTGCCCTTTCCTCTTTTTATACACAATGGTAAAAACAATAGCCAGGGCAACAGTAAGTGCTCTCAAAACATTTGGAAGAATTCCTCCCAGTGCCGTGTCATCCATTTCAAATATATGCCAGGTAAGGTTCATGAATGCGTGTAAAAATATGGGGACCCATAGGTTGTCATTCCATTCGACAAATAACCAGGCGAAAAGCACAGCCCCCATGAATGTCACTCCGAAGATTCCGATCAATTCTCCCGGGTCCTGGCTTTGATATAAATGGCCGGAAGCGAATACAATGGCTCCCAAAACAATAACAGGAATAAAGCCCCAGCGTGAATTATTGTAAATCTGACCGAATAAAAATCCCCTGAAAAACAACTCTTCAACAAAACCAATTATCAGAGACCCGGCAATGATATTTTGAACATTAAACTCGGAAGTGAAATCAAAAAAGAGGAGCCCTCCAAGAAGCATGGGTAAGGCAAACAGCAAGCCGTATCCAAAGGCTCTCAGAAGATTGTGATTGAGCCCAAGACTTTTATAAATATTGCGGGCAGGGTCTATCAAATAAGTCCCCACAAAAAGCGGGATACCCAGTATCATGTAGGTAAGCAAGTAACTAAGCAGTCCAAAGTGCGTTACCTTGTCCAGGGCAGTTTTTATTTCCCTGAAATACTCTTTGGAAAACATGTAGATTGAAAAGCAAATTACCGTAATGATAATGGCTCTTAATCCTTTTTCTAGTTTCATTTATTAGGTTTAAGTGTTTTAGATTAACCGCAAAGGGCGCAAGGAATGCGCTAAGATCGCTAAGTATTTCTTCAACATTCTTATTCAATCCTGATAAAAGAGCACAATTTACTCAGTTGGAATAGGTAAATTATGCATCCGCAAAAATGATAATTTATCCCAGTATCCACGCTGTAACTGAATTTTTCCGTCCAGGGCATGGAAAAAACCACACCCTCTCAGTCCCAAAGGATCTTTCCATTCAAGGATGGCCCAGTCTCCGTCTTCAAAAATATTCTCCACAATACAGACCATATCCGCATTGGCAAACTCGTTCTCAAACATCTCCTTTATGCTGTCTCTTCCGATCACAGGATCATTGGCCACCTGGTGGTTGACTGCATCTTCTGCATATAATTCACTTAGGCCAATGGCATCTGCATCGTTGAATAATCGTACAAATTCCTGTACTATTTCTTTGGGTTTCATGATTGATTTAATTTTAATGCAATCCAGGCATCAGCCCAGACCTCCGAGGTTTTAGAAACCTCGGAGGTCTTTGGGCATTTTACCGGAAGGTACTAATTAACTCGATCTTACCGAGAATATTGAGGTTCATTTCTTCTAATTCCTCCTCAGGTATCCACAATTCCAGATAATGATCTAATCCCACTTTTTGAACTTCATATCT
>QQUB01000635.1 GCA_008501835.1 Bacteroidota bacterium | reverse complement strand
TGAATGTATCCACCCTTCACCCAAAATTCAGTGTGGTGACGAGAAGACATATAGTTTTCTAATGCTACCCGGATACCATCATCCAGTTGAACATCGAAATTCAGGTTCGCTGTTGCGAGGTTAAATCCTGGAGCCAGGTCGTATAAACCACCGTCAACACCTTCTCCGGCCGCGTTAGAGTGGCTCAAAGACTGAAACTGCTGAGTAAACGCTCCACCCACTTTAACTTTCACCCCGTTGAAAGGAGTTTCCAGGTCTTTTCCTGGTTCAAAAATGTTAATTCCTGTCTGATCCCATGGACGCCAGTTTTGAATTTCCTGAGCGAACATACTTGTTGTTAAAAGCATTGCGAATACGCAAGCCATAGCTCTTACCAATGAAAACGATTTTCTCATGATTTATAAGTTTTAAATTTGTCAGCTTGAAATCGGGTTTTTGGTTAGCTAGTTTAGTTTTCCCGACTCAAACCATGATCTTGTTTAAAAAATGATGTTTTACTTACAGGGTTGACTTTCAACCCTTTAAACTTAATAAATTATTCTTTAATCACATAGGCAACAATTTTTGTTAAATAGTATAATAACTGTTGGATGTTTGTCTTTGCTTAGAATTTATTTTTGTACCAAGACGGTACGAAATCTTATTGTTATGTCATCACCTGTAGTCATAGCCCCCATCATTGCGGTTGGAGGATCAATATTGTAAGTTGTCATTTTCAACTTCTCTGAACCTGTGATTTCATAACCGCCATTGGCCAACTCCACACCCTTCACATCAAAGCCGATGACTTTTGTTGCGCCGGCAATAGTGAGATAGCCGTAAACTTTGGATTTAAATCCATTGGAAGTCTTTTCCATTGAGCCAATGCTCTTGAGTTTGAAAGTAATCATAGGATGCTCCTTGCCTTTCAAAGCCTTGAACATTTTGTTGTCCATGATAGACCCCTTCTCACTTTTAATGGATTTAACATCAATATTAACATTACATTCATTGATCCGAATCAGGCCGTCATCACTAACTCCAAATTCAACATCTCCGGTAACCTTATTTACATGAGCAACCCAATCATGAACATTTGATGTTCCCTCAATGGTAATTTTTGAAGACTTGTCTATATTATAGGAAATGGAACTGAGTTCACTTGTCATTGTGAATGAAACCAATATTGAGCCCAGTACGCATAAGAAAATAAAAGATCTCATCTTGAATAGTTTAGTTCGGTATTAATTGTTGTTTATTTCTTTGTTCGATAGCAAAATTATAGCGGAAAGAAACCCTGTTTTATGACATTAATCAATATTTTTAGTGATATTCATCACAAAACAAAGTGACCCATGAATGTTTTATCCATTTATTTATTTTTTAAAAGAAAGCAGCTGAAAACAGATTTATTTAATTATTCGTATTGAACAATCGATTGTTTTGTTAATATTTTAAAATACGAATATTCTCATGGAATTCATTTGACCATTTCAATTAGGGAGCCAGATCTTTTTTTATATTATTGGTTTCATTTTTATTGAAAAGGCTTTTTGTAATCAAAGCACAATGGACGTTTTTAAGAGTAATACATCAATGTACATTTGGAATTCTAAAAGTTTGACTCAGGTCTTATTGGCCCTGATAGCCATTCTGATATTCAATTGTACTGGCCCACAAACAGATGAAGCCGACCTTCAGCCCGATTCTCTTGACTCCCTGCTCATTGATGCAGTCAACGCCTCCAGGGAAAAAAGTTTTGATGTAGCTTTTAAAAAATTAAACCATGTAATTGAAGAAGCAAAAGAAGCAGGTGATTTAAAAACAGAGATCATTGGTAATATAAATCTTGGCAACCTCTATTTGTATTATAATTCTGAAGAAGAGGGTCTCAGTTACTTATTTTATGCCCAGGACCTTGCCGAGAAAAACAAGCTTGAAGGCCAACTGACTTCCATTTACAATAACATTGCCATCGTATATTCTACAAATGGGAAACTGGAGCTTGCTGAAGAGTACTTCAACAAAGCATTGAACCTTAATAAAAAATTAGGTGCCAGAGATAAAACTGCCATAAACCTGATCAATCTCGGCATCGTTATGGAAGAATTAAAGGAATATTCAAGGGCCAATGAATTCTGTTTACAGGCACTTGAAATATTTGAAGAATACAAGGATACAGTCAATATCTCTGTAGTTCTCAACAGTATCGGCAACCTTTATTACAATGAAAACAAATTTGAAGCCGCCAATAACCATTATAAACAAGCTCTTTCCCTGATCAAAACTCAACCTGTACATTTATATCTTCCTAGCTTCAATCTGAATTACGGCAGAACTCAATACAAATTTGGAAATTACGATACAGCAGCAATATACATCCACAGGGCATTGGATTCATTCATGGTTGTAAAAAACACTGAAGAAATCATTGAATGTTATGATTGGTTGGCCAAAACCTATGAAAAGTCATTCGACGAGGAAAATGCCAGTTTATATTATAA
Source organism: Bacteroidota bacterium (assembly GCA_008501835.1). Lineage (GTDB taxonomy): Bacteria > Bacteroidota > Bacteroidia > Chitinophagales > Saprospiraceae > BCD1. The sequence continues at coordinate 6,802 of QQUB01000635.1, read as the reverse complement.
TAGTTGTATCGCCTGGAAAGATACCCTGCTTGCTGAAAAAAGAAGTCAGTGGATATCTGAAACGGAAATGAGGTATGAATTCGGGAAAAAAGAAAAAGAAATTGAATGGCTTGAACGAAGAGCCAGACAGGAAAAACTGATCTGGGGAGGAAGCATTTTGGCTCTTCTGATAATTTCAACCTTATTAATCTATTCCTTCAAAGTAAAAAATGCCAACCTTGGACAAAAAAACATCATTCTTGAAAAGGAACGGGAACTTACTCAATTAGAGATCGTCAAAAATAAACTGGAACAGGAAAAACTACGTCAGGAACTGGACATGAAAAACAGGGAACTCGCTGCCAAGGCCCTTCACCTGGTCAACAAAAATGAAATGCTCAATTCCATGACCAGTATGCTTGATAAAATCGACACCCACGGTGAGGCTAAAAACGCCGACCTGGTAAGAAACGTCAAAAGGACCATCACTCAAAATATTAACCTCGATGAACAATGGGAAGACTTCAAAGTCCATTTCGAAGAGGTCCACAGTAATTTCTTTAAAAAACTGATCACTGATTATCCTGTATTATCCAAAACCGACCTGAGACTTTGTGCCTATTTATTGATCAATCTTGATGCAAAAGAGATTGCCCAGATCTCCAATATCTCTCCTGATTCCGTGCGAAAACGTAAACAAAGACTCCGGGAAAAACTGAATTTATCCAAAGATCAGGACATCAGAATTTTATTACATCACTACGAAAGGGCCTGATTTTACTGGTACTCTGCCATTTTTTGTACGTGTCACACTTTGTCACGGCACATTTCCTTCTATTCTCTTCTGTAAGGCTTAATCTTGCCAAAATTTTTCTTCCGGACGTCAGCACGTAACCCGGAAGGAAGTTCTTGTTTAATCAAATTTTTTAGTTATGAAGAATTTACTTTACCTGATTCTATTTTCAATTTTTGGGATTACCACCGCCCAGGCTCAATCTTTTACGATTGTATCTCCGGAGGGACTGGTGCCACCATACGAAGTATCCCCCGGTACGGAAGTAACCTTTAGATATGACTTCTTTGGAGAAGCACCTACCACTTTTTTCACGCATTCGGAAGAACCGGTTTTCCCTGGCTTTGGAACCGATCCTTCATGGAACGAATATTACGATTATACCGACAATGGGGATGGCACCTTTAATTTCACCCTAACCATCAACGAACACATTTTTGTCTGGGGAGGGTTTTTCGCCCCTTTTATTTCCCAATGGAATTATACGGAAGTATTGGAAATCAATATCGCTTCAGGAGTCGTGATTGGAGGCGACGATCTGCTTTTATGCGATGACGGCACAGATGTTGAATTGCTTACAGTTGAGGATGAATTTTCCGCCTACCAATGGTATCATAATGGCGAATTAATTGAAGGAGCTACAAGTCAGACCTATGAAGCTGGTGCACCCGGATCTTATTACGTCCAGGTGGAACACGAAGGAGAAATGATTAACTCCAATATCCTGAACCTGAGTTTTGTAGAAATCAGTCTGACAGGTGCCCTTTCGGGAGATAACAGTTCAATTATTCTGTCAACGGAAGAAGGCATGGATTCCTACCAGTGGCTGAGTGGTTCCGATCCTGAAAATCTGTCTCCAATTGACGGAGCGAATGCATCTACCTACACAGCAACTATTACCTCTGAATATCTATATTATGCAGCAGAAGCAACTATAAATGGATGTACCGTCCGCACCAATGCACGCCCTGTTGTAGATGCACTGTTCATGGTGCCTTCCATTACTGTATCAGCTGATACCAATAGCTACAATGTTGTATGTGAAGATACACCTGTTACTTTTTCAACTTCCGACAACTACAGTACTTACCGCTGGTTGAGAGATGGGTTTGACGCCTATAGCGAAAACAGTTCCATCACTGTAAGCTACGGTTATCAGGAAGGAAACTATTCTGTGGAAGTGTCCAATTCAGAATGGCCGGAGATAACCATTACCTCTGAAAGCCTGGAATTGAACTATCAGGATGTGCTTCAACCTCAACTTTCAGGTGTACAGAATTACGAAAAATACTGCCCGGGCGAGGATTTGAATGTGATATTGTCTGATGAAGGATATACTTACAACTGGTACCTCCACGATGGATTTAACAATTATACTGAAGAAGACCTCATTGATGTGGAAGGATCTATTTACAGCTTTGCATTTGATTCAGCAGTGTACATTTCTGTAATTGGTTCATTTAATGGTTGTGAAAACGGTTCACAGCTATTTTTGGACAGTTATGAAAATTCAAACATTTTTCTGAGTGTCGACAACTGGGACCAGGAGTACTTGTGTCCTGACAGTTCCATTACCGTTTTCATTCCTGAATGGAGTGCCGGTGATTATGAGAATTTCCAGTGGAAGCAGGAAATAGATGGGAATTTTGAAGATATCAATGGTGAAACGGGTTTAGGTTACGTCGTTACCGAACCTGGAAATTACGCTCTTCAGGCTACCGTTTCCGCTTGTCCTGCTGTGCAGGTGCTTTCAAACGAAAAAACGATCCGTGATTATACGGAACGTGAGTTATTCATTTGGATAACAGACCAAACCCTTTGCGTTGGAGAAGAGGCAACCATCAATATCAGCGGTGGTTTTAACTGGAACAGCATTCAGTGGTTTGAAGAAACAATCGAAATCGGAAGTATGGGTTATGAAGAGACCTTCACTCCAATAATCGGTGCAGGTACGGAAACAAGCCTGAACGTTTCTGAATTTAATTCCTACCAGGTTAAAGCCAAACACAGTTCTTGTCCAAACGGTTTGAAAACCACGAGTAACACCATTGATCTTCGTCCACGGGTGAATCCGTCCATTTTCCCGGATCCGGACTACGGTATCAATAGCTGGCATGTTGCTCCTTACGATTCGATCCCTGCTTATGTTTTTTGTAGTGGAGAACCTGTGAAGTTAAACCTGGACAGTGACTACGATTATGATTCCTACCAATGGTACACAAAGGTATATGCAGGAGATGATGATTATGGATTGGGAGAACTGATCGAAGGAGCCAACCAGGAGTTTATTGACATCAACGCCGAGGTAGATTGGTACACTGCTGTTGTAGACTCCGCAGGCTGTGTAGGTTATTCCGATCCTATTCTCATCGACACCTGGGTATTTCTTGCACCTACAATCACTTCATACAACAACAATGAATTATGTGAGGAAGGAGACTCTACCCTATTGCACATCTCCTTCCCGGGTGATTGGGCCTACATTGAGTGGTACAGAAACGGAGAATTGATGCCGGACACCAATAATGATACGCTTTGGGCAAAACAACCTGGTATGTATACGGTAACAGCTTATCCAACCATTTGCCCTCAGTTTGGATATTCTTCAGGAGTAGGGCCGACGGTCAACTACCTTGATGCTTCCATTGCGGAGAATGATTCCCTCATTTGGGCATTACCGCAATTAGGGTTTTACGAATACCAATGGTACCTTGACGGAGAACCCATTGAATCGAATTACCTTCCATGGGCAATGTATAAGGATGGTCTTTTACCAGGTGAATACACCGTTGCTGTCACTAACCCTGAGCCATGTACTGTCATTTCAGATCCATATGTGATTGTAGATACGTCTACTGAAGACCCTGATCATTTGACTATCAGTGTTTACCCGAATCCAACCAGTGATGAGGTGTTTATTGACAGTCCAAAAACAGGGCTTTTTGAAAGTGTCAAGGTGTTCAATATGCAGGGTAAATTGATCCGTAACATTGAAGCCAAAGATGAAAAAATCCGGATAGATCTCTCCCGTGAAAGCGCAGGATTGTATTTATTTGAAATTATTTTGACCGACGGATCAAAAATCACCAAGAAAATCAATCGTATTTAAACAATTGATAATCAAAACGTAAAACCAACTTTTATAAATCATGAATATAAAATTTCTGCTAAACGATGAACATTTATTAGGAAGGTTCGTTAATTGTACATAGTTTTGCATCAGAATTTATAGTTATGAACTTTATTCAATTACATCATCATCATTTTCATAATTGCCCTCAGGCGATATGGAAGTGATATGTGTAATGTTTAAATAAAAATATCAAATCCCGTCTGAGTAAATCAGGCGGGATTTTTTTATTTATACCCTGCCGTTTACTCAGACCAAAAACAATCGAAAAAATGAGTAAACTGAAAATTGCGATACAAAAAAGCGGCCGGCTCCACGACGATTCCTTAAAACTGCTTAAAGATTGTGGTATTTCAATCAATAACGGAAAAGACCAACTCAAGGTCACCGTGCCTAATTTCCCCTTAGAGATCCTCTACCTACGAAATTCAGACATTCCACAATACCTGGAAGATGGAGTAGCCGATATCGGAATCATTGGAGAAAATCTGTTGATTGAAAAACAAAAAAAGGTCGAAGTAGTCGAAAATCTTGGATTCTCAAAATGCAGAGTTTCCCTGGCTGTTCCAAAAAGCGTTACCTCTGATGAACTTTCCTATTTTGAAGGCAAAAAGATCGCCACTTCCTACCCAAATACTTTGCAATCCTTTCTTGACGAAAAAAACATCAACGCCGAGATCCACATGATTTCAGGATCTGTGGAAATTGCCCCGAATATTGGTCTTGCGGATGGTATTTGTGATATCGTCAGTTCCGGAAGCACCCTCTTTAAAAATGGTCTTAGAGAAACGCAGGTCATTCTGAGATCAGAAGCTGTGCTTGCCAGTTCTGAAAATCTAACTGCAGGACAGAAAGAGACCCTCAATAAACTACTATTCAGGATCAGAGCAGTTTTGAGGGCTAAAAACACCAAGTACATCCTTATGAATGTACCCAACGATAAGATTGATGCAGTAAGTAAAATTCTTCCGGTTTTAAAAAGTCCGACCATTTTGCCATTGGCCGAACCGGGCTGGAGTTCCTTACACTCGGTGATTGACGAGGACAAGTTCTGGAGTGTGATTGATGAACTTAAACAAGCCGGTGCCGAAGGAATATTAATTATTCCAATTGATAAAATGGTTTTGTAATAACCGGAATTTAAAATCCATTGAAATGCAAATAATAAAAAATCCTGTGACAAATAACTGGGCTGGTCTTTGCCAAAGACCTGGTTTTGAAAAAGCAGAACTTACTTCAATTGTGGAAAATATTCTCAATGAAGTAAAGGAAAATGGAGACAAGGCTCTTTTGGAATTCACAAAAAAGTTTGATAAAGCCAGCCTTCAAAACCTCCAGGTTATCGAATCCGAAATCGAAGAGGCCTCCCAATTAGTGAGTTCTGAACTCAAAGAAGCAATTGTGACCGCTGCAGCCAATATTAAAAAATTCCATGAGTCACAAAAAGAGCCGGTAACGGTGATCGAAACAACGAAGGGTGTTCAGTGCTGGCGCAAAAACGTGGGTATTGAAAAAGTTGGGCTTTACATTCCGGGTGGAACAGCCCCATTATTTTCAACTATACTTATGTTGGTCATTCCGGCAAAAATAGCAGGCTGTAAAGAGATCGTTCTTTGTACTCCTCCAAATGAGGAAGGTAAAATTCACCCTGCCATTCTATTTACAGCACAACTAGTCGGTACTACAAAGGTTTTCAAAGTTGGCGGTGCACAGGCTATCGGTGCCATGACTTATGGTACGGAAACGATACCGGCTGTCAATAAGATATTCGGGCCGGGCAATCAATTTGTCACCAAAGCCAAAGAACTTGTCCAACAGGATGGCGTTGCCATCGATATGCCGGCCGGCCCCAGTGAAGTACTGATCATTGCAGACAGAACAGGTAATCCCGCTTTTATTGCAGCAGACTTGCTTTCCCAGGCCGAACATGGGGCAGACAGCCAGGTCATTCTTTTATCAGATGACCTTGAGATGATTGAACAGTCGACGGTTGAGGTTGAAAAACAAGTGGAGTTATTGCCCAGAAAGGAGATCGCGAAAAAAGCCCTTGATTCCAGCAGGGCCATTTTACTGGAAGACCTGAATGCCTGTGTGGATTTCAGCAATCTTTATGCTCCTGAACACCTGATCATAGCTTCTGAGAATGCGGATGCTTTGATAGAAAAGATTATTAATGCCGGGTCAGTTTTCTTAGGCAACTACAGTTGCGAAAGTGCGGGAGATTATGCCAGTGGCACTAATCATACATTACCGACCAATGGTTATGCCAGGAATTACAGTGGTGTTTCTTTGGACAGTTTTGTCAAAAAAATCACCTTCCAGAAACTGAGTAAACAAGGATTGAAAAATATTGGTCCTGCCATAGAGATCATGGCTGAGGCTGAAGAATTGATGGCCCACAAAAACGCAGTGAGTATTCGGTTGAGGTGAGCCACAAATAATTAGTAGCCACGAACCTGTCTGCTGACCGCAGTAAGGCAGGTACACGAATTTCTTTTGAATTACAATAACACGAATAATGATAAAATTTAATCTAAAAAATATTGTCCGGCCCAATATCTGGTCTCTAAAACCCTACTCGAGTGCGAGGGATGAATTCACCGGGTCGGAAGGGGTTTTTCTGGATGCTAATGAAAATCCTTATGGCATACTGAACAGATATCCGGACCCTTATCAAAGAGCTTTAAAGAATCAACTATCTGCTATGAAAAAGGTAGCTCCGGAAAACATCTTCATTGGCAACGGAAGTGATGAGGTGATAGATCTGGCTATCAGGATTTTTTGCAAGCCTGGTAAGGATGTTGCAATGACCTTCTCTCCTACTTATGACCTGTACGACGGTTCTGCGGCCATCAACAATGTGGATCTTATTAAACTTCCGTTATCAACAGATTTTCAAA